>NZ_NPJL01000029.1:0-55597 GCF_002251325.1 Prevotella sp. P4-67 | reverse complement strand
GCAATGATATCTCCATCGTTATAATTCGCGGGCTTCAGCATAAAGCTGTCATTGGTTGCGGCTGACGTGAACTTGATGTCAGACGGCACGAACTCGTTAGCGTGGATATTGGTGTGCACTTTTATGCCACCCTTCTTTTTCCCCGGTCTTGGGATGCCTGCCTACGCCTTTGAAAATGAGGTTGGAAAAAAGGCTTATTGTCGTGGAGTCGATAATCTGCAGGCGGTTGAACCATGCGGACAGCCGAAGTTCTTGACACAAAGATAATATAACGCATCTGCCTGCGGGTGCGCCAGCCCAGAGGTTGTATGAAATGGCAGGGGAAATGTATGAAGTGTGATATCCGTTGTGATTGGAGCCAGGGTGGGCCCCATCCCAACCTTCCCCAACGAAGAATGCGACAAAACCACCCCATCTTCAGTTCCATGGATTTGGTTTTGCCGCATCATCTGTCTTCCCGGATGGTTATCAGGCCGCGCGATGCTTCCTTTTCCACCACAGGTAATAGCCGCTGATGACGCCGGCTGGTGTTGCGCCTTGCCCCTTACTTCTCATAGAGCTCTATGGGCAGACCGTCGGGGTCGCTGAAGAAGAGGAAGGGCTTGTGGGTGTACTCGTCGGTACGGACGGGCTCGTGGACGATGTGGCGGGCGTCCAGCTCTGCTACCGCCGCGGCTATGTCGTCGACCTCGAAGGCGAGGTGGCGCAGCCCCGCAGCCTCGGGATAGGTGAGGCGCGCGGGTGGAGTGGGGAAGGAGAAGAGCTCTACGACATAGGTGTCGCCGAGGTAGCAGTCGGCCTTCCACGAGTCGCGCTCGCTGCGATAGTGTTCGCTACGGATTTCGAGCCCGAGCACTTCGGTGTAGAAGCGCTTGGACCGACAGTAGTCGCTACAGATTACGGCTACATGGTGTATGTGGTTGAGTTTCATCTCTTATGAGTTTGTATGTTTGCTGACCATGTTGCCCCGGTTCTGTTGTTCCTCTGGGCTGTATCGGTACACCCTGACCATCTGGCTGTCGCCGCCCAGCAGTTGGCTGCACCGGTTGAGGCGGCCCGTGTCTATAAAACCGCACTTCTCCATGACCCTCCCCGATGCTGGATTGCCCGTGAAGTGGTCGGCGTAGATGTTGTCGAAGTGCATCACGTTGACGCAGTAGTCGACCATGAGCCGCAGCGCCTCGGTGCAGATGCCCCTGTTCCAGTAGGGGCGCCCCAGCCAGTAGCCCACCTCGCAGTCGTGGGTGCCGATGTCGATGTTGCTCGTCGCGTGGGTGTAGTAGCCTATGCAGCCGATGGCTTCGCCCGTCTCGCGGAGCACTATCGCCCAGGTCGAGTCGTTGGCGAAGACAGAGCGGATAATCTCCAGGCTCTCTTCGACCGACCGGTGGGCGGGCCAACCGGCTCGCGGCCCCACTTCGGGGTCGGAAGCGTACTTGTAGAGCGCCTCGGCGTCGGTCTCCCGCCATCGGCGGAGTAGTATTGTCGCTGTTTCCATATTGTCGTTGATGTGTGGTGTGGGTGAGGGGGCTCTGGCGCCGCCCTCGGTCATTGCGGCTGTAAAGTTACATAGGAAGATTAACACCGCCAAACTATTTGCCTATTTTCTCATCATCCCAAGCCCTTGCCTCACTGTCATGGCGACCGTGGGAGGCGTGGATAGCGGCTCGTAACGTATGACGCGGAGACTCGTAACGTAAGGCGCGGATGCACGTGTCGAACGATACGGATGCTCGTTTCGGACGATACGCGTCGGGCAAGTGGCCCTCGGCATCGGTAGAGGTCATGAGAAAAGTTGACGGGGTCATGAGAAAAGTTGACGGGGTCATGAGAAAAGTCGCGGAGGTCATGATAAAAAACATCGGGGTCATGAAATCAGTATTTTAGGTCATGAAAGGAGTGGGCGGGGGCACGAAATATGTGTATGGTGGCATGAAATAAGATATAAAGCCATCAAAAAAGGGCAAAAGCAATCTTGCGGTGGTTGCTTTTGCCCTTTCGGGTCGTTTGCCGATGGCCGGCCTGACGGCGCGGACGCCTTACAGACGGTAGCCCACGCTGAAGGTGAACGAGCGGTTCTTGGAACCGAGGTCCTTATGCACCTTGGAGAGTCCCAGGTTGTAGCGCGCGTCAAGCACCACGTTCATATACTCGTAGGAGATGCCCACGGGTATGCTGAAGTCGGTCTTGCTGTAGCCGTCCTTGGACTTGTCTTCATTTTTGGTGACCACCTGGCTGTAGGTGCGCACTCCCGTGGTGCGGTTCTGCGTGAAGTCGCATGTGGTGTAGCCGCTCTTGGCCGAGGTGAGCATGCCCACCTGTACGCCAGCCTTGAGCGCCAGTCCCTGAGCCACATATACATGCGCCATGACGGGCACGGCGATGTAGGTAGTCGTGGTAGAGTAGTCGGTGTAGGCAGTGTACTTGATTTCCTCATCGGTCTCTGCCGGCTCTGCGCGCAGCTCGTCGAAGTCGTGATACTTGCTGCCCAGCGAGGTGTAGACTACGCCCGCCGAGAGCGCCACCTGGTCGGTGAGCTGGTAGAAGGCGTCGGCGCCCACGGCAAATCCGGGCTTGGACTTAGACTTGATGGTTCCACCGCGCTCGAGCATCAGGTCGTTGTCGGTGAGGTTGGCGATGGTCACTCCCACGCGTGGCACGAAGGAGAACGAGCCCTGCTTCTGCTGAGCCAGGGCTGCTGTGGCTATGAGTGCGAGCACGAGGCTCGTCATGATTTTTTTCATTTCTTATTGCTTGTTAATGGGTTGTGTAATGTCTTGTCAGTTGGCTACCTCTGAGATGAACTTGATGCGCACCAGGCGTATGTTTTCGTCGGTGTAGTCGCCTCCCAGTTCCTCGACGGCTGTGTCGAGGTCGTCGGTGTCGGCCTCCATGAAGTAGTCGAAGATGTCGTCGATGGCGTCGTCGTCCATCACATCGCGCAGGAAGTAGTCGATGTTGAGTTTGGTGCCGCTGTAGACGATGCTCTCTATCTCGTCGAGCAGTTCGTCGAAGTCGAGTCCCATGGCCGACGCCAGGTCGTCGAGTGCTATCTGGCGGTCTATGCTCTGGATAATCTTGACCTTGACCATGCTGTTCTTGGCTACCGTCTTTACGCGTATGTCCTCGGGTCTCTCGATGCCGTATTCTTCGCAGTGGCGTCGTATGAGGTCACAGAATTCGGCGCCATACTTCTTGGCTTTTCCTGCACCCACGCCCTGTATGTTCTGCAGTTCCTGCAGGGTGACGGGATACATGGTCGCCATCTGCTCAAGCGACTGGTCGAAGAAGATGACGTAGGGTGCGAGCCCCAGGCGCTTGGCCACCTTCTTGCGCAGGCTGACGAGCATCTCGTAGAGCTCGGGGTCGAGCGCTGCCATGGCTCCCTGGGCGTCGTCGTCTTCGTATTCGTCCTTGAACTCGGTGTCCATGACCACCATGAAGGAGTGAGGCGACTTGATGAAGCGCCGTCCTGACGGTGTGACCTTGAGCAGTCCGTAGTTTTCCACATCCTTCTTCATGTAGCCGGCTATCATGGCCTGTCGGATGACGGGATTCCAGAGCTTCTCGTTGAAGTCCTCGCCCGAGCCGAACTCTTCGAGCTCGTTGTGGTGATGGGATACGATGTCGTCGGTGCCGCGACCCTTGATGAAGTCGATGACATACTCCTGGCGGAAATTCTCCTTGAGCGCCAGCACCGCCTCGAGGGCTATCACCAACTGCTGCTGTGCCTCTATGCGCTCCTTGGGGTGCAGACAGTTGTCGCAGTTGCCGCAGTTGTCCTTGTCATATTCCTCGCCGAAGTAGTGGAGCAGTATGCGTCGGCGGCATACTGAAGACTCGGCATAGGCTGCCGTCTCCTGGAGCAGCTGCCGGCCTATGTCCTGCTCGTTGAGAGGTTTGCCCTCCATGAATTTTTCGAGCTTGTGCAGGTCTTTGTAGGAGTAGAAGGCTATGCAGATGCCCTCGCCTCCATCCCGGCCTGCGCGTCCGGTCTCCTGGTAGTATCCCTCCAGGCTCTTGGGTATGTCGTAGTGGAAGACGAATCTCACGTCGGGCTTGTCGATGCCCATGCCGAAGGCTATGGTGGCCACGATGACATCGATGCGCTCCATGAGGAAGTCGTCCTGGGTCTGCGAGCGCGTGGCGCTGTCGAGGCCGGCATGATAGGGCGCCGCCTTGATGTCATTGGCCTTGAGCTCGGCAGCCAGTTCTTCTACCGTCTTGCGCGAGAGACAGTAGATGATACCGCTCTTGCCCGGGTGCTTCTTGATAAAGAGCACAATCTGCTTGTTGATCTCCTTGGTCTTGGGCCGCACCTCGTAGTAGAGGTTGGGCCTGTTGAAGGAGCTCTTGTACTCGATGGCGTCCTGTATCTCCAGATTTTTCTTGATATCGCTTCTCACCTTGTCGGTGGCAGTAGCCGTGAGGGCTATCACCGGCGCGTTGCCAATCTTGTTGATGGTGGGTCTGAGGTTGCGGTACTCGGGTCGGAAGTCGTGTCCCCACTCCGAGATGCAGTGGGCTTCATCGATGGCATAGAACGAAATCTTGAACGACTTGAAAAACTCCAGGTTCTCGGGCTTGTTGAGCGACTCGGGAGCCACGTAGAGCAGCTTGGTCTGGCCGTTGCGCACGTCATTCATCACCTGTGTGGTCTGCGCCTTGGTGAGCGACGAGTTGAGGTAATGGGCCAGTCCGTTGTGCTCGCTGATGCCATTGACGGCGTCTACCTGGTTTTTCATCAGGGCGATGAGTGGCGACACGACGATGGCAGTGCCCTCCATGAGGAGCGACGGCAGCTGGTAACACAGGCTCTTGCCTCCGCCGGTGGGCATGAGCACAAAGACGTTGTGCCCCGCCATGAGCGAGCGGATAATGGCTTCCTGGTCGCCTTTGAACGAGTCAAAGCCGAAATAGTGCTTTAGTTTTTCCGAAAGATTTATGTTGTCTGTCATATTGATATAAAGCAGTTTTCTTTCTCCAAGGAACTGGGGTGGGGGAGATAGAATTACTGATAATTATATATCTGATGACGGTGGGGCTGCCCGGGGCGGTCCCACCGGGCAGATTACTGGGCTTCCTGCTTCTGGAAATTGGATTTCTCCATCTGTTCCTTGGCGTAGGCGAGGGTGACCTCGAATGTCTTGGTACGCTTGGAGGGCAGCTCGAACATGGCGTCCATCATGATGGCTTCGACGATTGAGCGCAGTCCGCGTGCGCCCAGCTTGTACTCTACCGCCTTGTCGACGATGTAGTTGAGCGCCGCCTGGTCGAAGGTGAGCTCAATGCCGTCGATGGCCATCAGCTTGATGTACTGCTTGACTATCGAGTTCTTGGGCTCTACGAGGATGCGCTCCAGGGCGGGCTTGTCGAGGGGGTTGAGGTGGGTGAGCACGGGCAGGCGTCCGATAATCTCGGGGATGAGTCCGAACGACTTGAGGTCCTGCGGCGTGACGTACTGTATGAGGTTGTTCTTGTCAATGCGTGCCACGTTCTGCACCGAGTTGTATCCCACCACGTGGGTGTTCATGCGCTGGGCTATCTTGGTCTCGATGCCGTCGAAGGCTCCACCGCAGATGAACAGGATGTTGCGCGTATCGACATGGATGTAGTCCTGGTCGGGATGCTTGCGGCCTCCCTTGGGCGGCACGTTGACCATAGTGCCTTCGAGGAGCTTGAGCAGACCCTGCTGCACGCCCTCGCCGCTCACGTCGCGGGTGATGCTGGGGTTGTCGCTCTTGCGGGCTATCTTGTCTATCTCGTCGATGAAGACGATGCCGCACTCGGCCTTGGCCACATCGTAGTCGGCCACCTGGAGGAGTCGTGAGAGGATGCTCTCGACATCTTCGCCCACGTATCCGGCTTCGGTAAATACGGTGGCGTCGACGATGGTGAAGGGCACGTTGAGCAGATGGGCTATGGTGCGCGCCAGCAGCGTCTTGCCGGTACCTGTGCTGCCCACCATCATGATGTTGCTCTTCTCGATTTCCACTCCGTCGTCGTCGATGTGCTGCTGCAGTCGCTTATAGTGATTGTAGACAGCCACGGAGAGGAATCGCTTGGCGTCGTCCTGGCCTATGACATACTGGTCGAGGTACTCCTTGATTTTGCGGGGCTTGGGTATCTCCTTGAGGGTGAAGGCGTCGGTGGGTTTCTTGTTGGCGGCTGCGCTGCCATAGGCTCCGGTCGACTCGGCTATCTCGTAGGCTTGCTTGGCGCAGTCGTCGCAGATGAAGCCGTGAAGCCCCGAGATGATGAGGTTGACCTGGCTCTCGTCGCGGCCGCAGAAACTACATACTTTCTTCTTAGCCATTCTTCTTGCGTGTTAATATAGTGTCTATCATGCCATAGTCCTTGGCCTCCTGGGCAGTCATCCAGTAGTTGCGGTCACTGTCCTGCCATACCTTGTCGTAGGGCGTGTGTGAGTGCTCACTGATAATAGTGTAGAGTTCCTTCTTGAACTTCTGAATCTCCTTGGCCTCAATCTCGATGTCGGACGCCTGTCCCTGTACTCCGCCGAGGGGCTGGTGAATCATCACTCGGCTGTGGGTGAGTGCCTGTCGCTTGCCTTCGGTTCCGGCTGTGAGCAGCACGGCAGCCATCGAGGCAGCCATGCCGGTGCAGATGGTGGCTACGTCGCTCGAGATAAACTGCATGGTATCATAGATGCCCAGTCCGGCAGTGACGCTGCCGCCGGGGCTGTTGATGTAGATGGAGATATCCTTCTCTGGGTCGGTAGAGTCGAGGTAGAGCAGCTGGGCCTGCAGGGTGTTGGCGGTGTAGTCGTCAATCTCGGTACCGAGGAAGATGATGCGTTCCATCATGAGTCGTGAGAATACGTCCATCTGGGTGACATTGAGCTGGCGCTCTTCCAGAATATAGGGATTGATGTACTGTGCCTGCGACTTGATGACATCATCGAGTGCCATGCCGTTAATGCCTAAATGCTGGGTGGCATACTTGCGAAAATCTCTATTCATGATAATAATAATATATGTAATGAATGAAAACAAAGAGAGGTTGCCTACTCTTTTATGCATTGTTCTAAGAACAAAGATACATAAAAAAGTTGACAACCTCCTTATCTTTAAGAAGTTTTTTTTTAATTTCTTTTTATGCGTCGAGTTTGTTGAATTCGTCGAGGGTCACTTCCTTGACGTTGAGCTTGACAACGCCCTTGAGTTTCTCGGTGAGCTTGCGGTCGATGGCGCGCTCCACAAACGACTGGATGTGCTCCTGCTTCTTGAGCATCTCGGTGGCGTAGTTGTCCAGGTACTCGTCGGGCACATTGTTCATGCCGTACTGTGCAAACTGGGCGCGGGCAGCCTCCTTGGCAGTCTCCTTGACGTCGTTGTCGTCAATCTTGATTTCCTGGGCGGCAACCAGCTTCTCTCTGATGAGGTGCCATGTCAGCTCGTTGATGCTGGCTTCGTAGTTCTTCTCTACAAACTCCTCACCCTTGTCCTTGTTGTTGGCGAGCATGATGCGCTTGAGCAGGGCATCGGGGAACTCGAGCTTGCCGACCTTCTTCTCGCAGTGCTTGCGCACGTCCATGAGGAAGCGGAAGTCGGTGTTGACCTCAAACTGAGCCTTGAGGTTCTCGGCAATCTTGGCGCGGAAAGCAGCCTCGTCGGCCACGTTGCCCTCGCCGTATACGCGGTCGAAGAGCTCCTGATTAACCTCGTGCTTGGTAAAGTGGTTGATTTCCTTGACCTGATAGCTGAAGTCGCCGGTGTGCTCGGCTACCTCCTTGCGGTCTATCTTGAGGAGTGAGGAAACCTCGGCGTCGTTCTCGGGATAAGCCTTGCGGGGAGAGAAGGTCACTACATCGCCGGGCTTAACGCCGTCGAAGAGGTTCTTCTGGTCCTCGACCTTGATGTAAGAAGGCATAATTATGGCGTCCTCGACTACGATGCCGCCTTCCTTGGTGTTGCCAGCCTCGTCGAGCTCGCGCAGCTCGCCCTTGAGGGTGTCGTTCTCCTCGTAGTGGTCGCCGGGAGCGTAGCTGCCAGCCTGTGAAGCGAACATATCTACCTGACGGTCGATGAGCTCGTCGTCAACCTTGAGCTGGTAGTAGTCTACCTTGTCGCGGCCTGTGAGCTCGCACTTGAACTCGGGGGCGATGGCGATGTCGAACTTGAAGGTGTAGGGACCGTCCTTCTCGAGGTCCTGGGGCACCTGTGACTCTGATGCCATGGGCTCGCCCAACATCTGGATGTCGTTGTCCTTGATGTACTTCTGCAGCTGCTCACCTACCAACTTGTTGATGGCGTCCATCTTGATGCTCATACCAAACTGGCGCTTGATGAGGCTTAATGGGGCCTTACCTGGGCGGAAGCCGGGGATATTGGCCTTCTTGCGATAGTCTTCGATTGTCTTGTTGACATCCTTCTTGATGTCTGCCTCTTCAACCACGAGGGTGAGCAGACCGCTTACTTTGTCAGGGTTTTCAAATGAAATATTCATCTCTGATACTATTTATAAATTTTTGATTTTCCGAATGAGTCGCAAAATTACTCATTTTTAGCGACATTACCTAATAATCTTGTGGAAAAGTGCATCCGCGGGCGGCTGGCGGCCGTCTGCAGATGGGTTTAGTCGCGGTGCATGGCTGCCGCGGCCGCTGCTGCCTGCTCGTCTTCCTCGGTGGGGGTGAAGCGGGTCAGCTGGAAGTTGTCGGTGAGATAGTTCTTGCGCACCACGGGGTTTGACGCCAGCTCTTCGGGCTTTCCGCTGAAGAGAATCTTACCCTCGAAGAGCAGGTAGCCACGGTCGATGATGGCCAGGGTATCGCGCACGTTGTGGTCGGTGATGAGTATGCCGATGTTGCGGTACTTCAGTCGCCACACGATGTGCTGGATGTCGGCCACAGCCACGGGGTCTACGCCGGCAAAAGGCTCGTCGAGCATCACAAACTTGGGGTTGATGGCGAGGCAACGGGCAATCTCGGTGCGGCGGCGCTCGCCACCCGAGAGTTGGGTTCCCATGTTCTTGCGCACCTTGGTGAGGCGGAACTCCTTGATGAGGCTTTCGAGCTCTCTAAGCTGCTCTTCATGGCTGAGCTGCGTCATCTCGAGCACGGCCATGATATTGTCTTCCACGCTCATCTGGCGGAACACGCTGGCCTCCTGGGGCAGATAGCCTATGCCTGCCCTGGCGTGCTTGTAGACGGGGTAGTTGGTGATGTCGATGTCGTTGAGGCTTACGCGGCCCTCGTTGGGCACTACCAGACCGGTGGTCATATAGAACGAGGTGGTCTTGCCTGCACCGTTGGGTCCGAGCAATCCCACGATTTCTCCTTGCTTCACATGGAAGTCGACCTTGTTGACCACCGTGCGCTTGCCATATCTTTTTACAAGACCCTCTGTGCGGAGGGTCATCACCATGTTGTCTGTATCGGCCATAAATAGCTATTGTTTATCGTGCAAAATTACAAAAAAATAAGACAATTACACTGAGAATACTAAAAAACTATTATATACATGGTAGTTTTTTGACCTTTTTTGGTTACTTTTGCAACGTAAAACGGACATTAAGCCTATGTTGATAATCAAATTGTTAAAGAAATATCTCACCACTTTCGGCAAATACCTCATCCTGATGGGGCGCTCGTTCAGCGTGCCCGAGCGGATGCGCATGTTTGCCAAGCGGTATATCAAGGAGATGTCGCAGTTGGGCGTAGACTCGATACCCATTGTGCTGCTTATCTCCTTCTTCATCGGCGCCGTAATCTGCATACAGATGAAGGTGAATATCCAGAGCCCCTGGATGCCGCGCTGGGTGTCGGGCTATACCACCCGCGAGATTATGCTGCTCGAGTTTTCGAGCTCCATCATGTGTCTCATCCTCTCGGGCAAGGTGGGCTCCAACATCGCCTCTGAGTTGGGTACCATGCGTGTGACCCAGCAGATAGACGCCCTTGAGATTATGGGCGTCAACTCTGCCTCGTTTCTCATCCTGCCCAAGATAGCAGGCCTGATGACGATGATGCCCACCCTGGTAGTCTGCTCGTCGGCGATGGGCATCGTGGGTGCTTATGGCACAGCCTATATCGGGCATCTCTTGCCGCCCGATGACCTGACCTTAGGACTGCAACACGCCTTCAATCCATGGTTTGTATGGATGAGTATCATCAAGAGTACCTTCTTTGCCTATATCATTGCCAGCGTGTCGTCGTTCTTCGGCTACACCGTCGAGGGCGGCTCTGTCGAGGTGGGCAAGGCCAGCACCGACGCCGTGGTGTGCAGTTCGGTACTCATCCTCTTTTCCGACGTTTTCCTTACCCAAATCCTGAGTTGATATGATAGAAGTCAAAAATCTTACCAAGTCCTTTGGCGACAAGACCGTACTGCGTGGCATCAATGCCCGCTTTGAGACCGGCAAGACCAACCTCATCATCGGCCAGAGCGGTTCGGGCAAGACGGTGCTGATGAAGAACCTCGTAGGACTGCTGCACCCAACCTCGGGAGAGGTGCTCTACGACGGGCGCGACTTCGTGGGCATGACCAAGCGCGAGCAGGTGATGATGCGCCGCGAGATGGGCATGATTTTCCAGGGCGCCGCACTCTTTGACTCGATGTCTGTGAGAGACAATGTGCAGTTCCCACTCGATATGTTTTCCTCGCTCAACTATGCCGACCGCGTGCGCCGTGCCGAGGAATGCCTTGACCGTGTCAACCTGGTGGAGGCAGCCAACAAGTATCCCGACGAAATCTCTGGAGGTATGCAGAAGCGTGTGGCGATAGCCCGAGCCATCGTGCTCAATCCCAAATACCTCTTCTGCGACGAGCCCAACTCCGGCCTGGACCCCCAGACGTCGCTCGTGATAGACCATCTGCTCTCCGACATCACCCACGAGTATGGCATCACCACCATCATCAACACCCACGATATGAACTCAGTGATGGGTATCGGCGAGAACATCATCTTTATATATAAAGGTACGAAGGAGTGGCAGGGAGTGAGCGCCGACATCATGGGCTCGACCAATGAGCGGCTTACCGACTTCATCTTTGCCAGTGACCTGCTCAAGAAGATGAAGCGCACCGAGATGCAAGGCTGAACCAGCTGACTCGGACTCGATAGAAAACGAAAAGGGCAAATCTGCGGATTTGCCCTTTTCGCGTATATGCAGTGCAGTGACCAGCGTGTCAGCGCCCGGCCATCACTCGGAGCTCCTTGACGAAGCGGCGGTAGAAGAGTATGCCGGCAATGGTAAGACCTATGGGGAAGGCGGTCCAGATGCCGTATATGCCCCAGCCTGCGATGAAGCCCAAGACATAGCCCACAGGCAGATTGATGCAGAAGTAGGCGATGAAGGCGTAGTACATCATCGGCTTCACGCAGGCTATGCCGCGCAAGGCGTTGGCGTAGATATACTGCATGCCGTCGCCAAACTGGTAGATGACGAGTATCCATATCAGATGCGCCACCGTGAGGCACGCCTCGTCGTTGTCGGTGAAGATGAAGCCGATGTCGTGGCGGAAGAGGATGATGGGCAGACTCACCACGGCAGAGAAGACCAGCAGCATGCGGAAGCCGTCGGCCGCGCAGCATCGCATGGCGTCATACTCCTTCTGCCCCATGAAGTAGCTGATGCGGATGGATATGGCTGAGGCCATGCCCGATAGCACCAGGTAGAACAACTGGGAGATGGTAATCATAATCTGGTGAGACGCCAGTGGAATGGTGCCCAGCCAGCCCACCATCACACAGCTCAGCGTGAAGGCAGCCGACTCGGTGCCCAACTGCAGTGCCACGGGCCAGCCCAGACGGTTCATCTCTACAAAGTCGGCACGCGTCACGGTGCTCTGCTTCAGGCTCTGGCGGTAGCGGACATAGCCTCTGCCGGTGAAGAATATCACCACGAGGGCTATCGACATCACCACGCGCGACCCCATGGTGGAGATACCGGCTCCGAGCAAGCCCAGCTCGGGGAAGGGACCTACGCCGTAGATGAGCAGCCAGTTGAAGAGGATGTTGACCACATTGCCGCCAATCATTACCCACATCGGCACCTGTGTGCGGGTGATGCCGTCGAAGAACTGCTTCAGGGTGTTGAACATGCCCACGAAGGGGATGCTCACCAGATTGACCAGGAAGTAGGGGCGGATGATGGGCAGCAGCTCCTCGGGCTGACCGATGTTGTGCAGGTTCAGGTAGAGCAGCGTCATCATTGCCATGAGCAGCAGTCCCACCACCATGTTGGCCACTATCGAGTTCTTCACCTTCTGCCCGATTTCGTCGGTGCGGCCCATGCCGAAGAGGCGGCCCACGATGGGGGTAAGTCCGTAAGAGAAACCGAGATAGAAGAGCAGTCCCAGGGTGAAGATGTTGTTGACCAGTCCGGCTGCACCCAGCTCGATGGTGCTGTGGTGGCCTATCATCAGCGTGTCGGCAAAGCCGAGGATGATGGTGCCCAACTGTCCGATGACGATGGGCACTCCTATTTCCAAGAGGGGCTTATAATGGTGTCGTTGTGTCTGTTGCATTCTTGATTTTCGTTTTACTTGTTTTCGTTTACGGTCTTGTCACGTTGAGGGTGCCGGTCAGCCTGATGTCCTTTGACGAGGCGCCCACCATCAGGGTGAAGTCGCCCGGCTCGACCACGAAGCGCATGTCCTTGTCCCAGAGCGCCAGGTCGGCAGGCCCGAGCCTGAATGTCACCATCTGGCTTTCGCCCGGCTTGAGGCTGATACGCTCGAAGCCACGCAACACCTGGGTATAGGTAGTCACCGTGCTGACTTCATCGCGCACATAGAGCTGCACCACCTCGTCGCCTTCGCGCAAGCCCACATTCTTGACCTTTGCCGTCACGGTCACGCTGTCGGTGGGCAGCATCGTGGAGCGCGAGATGACAAGGTCTGAGTATTCAAAGCGCGTGTAGCTCAGTCCGTGGCCAAAGGGGAAGAGGCTGCCCCAAAGCGAAGACTTGTTCTCGACGTCTGAGCCGGGCTTGAAGGGGAAGGCGTAGGGTATCTGGCCCACGGTGCGGGGCGTGGTACAGGTGAGGCGGCCTCCAGGATTGTAGGCACCGAAGATGACCTCAGCCACAGCCTGTCCGCCATACTCTCCGGGGAAGCAGGCATTGATGATGGCTGGCACGTGACGGGCGGCATAGTTGACGGTGGTAGCCCGGCCCGCCATCAGCACCAGCACCACAGGGCGGCCCGTAGCCACAATCTCTCTGAGCAGCTGTTCCTGACGGCCGGGCAGATTGAGCGTAGTGCGCGAGTTGCCTTCGCCCACGGTCTTGTCGTCGTCGCCCAGCACCACGATTACCGCCTCGGCGTCGCGTGCCACGCTGACGGCAGAGTCCATCATGAGCCTCTCGTCGCGGGTCATCTCAAAGTCACACACCTCGCTCTCGGGATAGTGGGGGTCGCGTATCTCGCAGCCCTTGGCATAGACCACCTCGGCCTGGGGCAGCAGCTGTCTTACGCCGTCGACCACCGACACCACGTCGGCACCCGCAGGACCGTAGCGGCTTATGGGGCGGGCGTCGGCATTGGGACCTATCACCGCCACACGCTTCATCTGCGCGCTGAGGGGCAGGGTAGCGCTGTCGTTCTTGAGCAGCACCATCGACTGGCGGGCTGCGTCGAGCGCCAGCTGGCGGTGGGGCTCGCTGTGCACGATGCGGTCTACGCGGGCGGCGTCGCCACGGTAGGGCTGGTCGAAGAGCCCCAACCAGAACTTCACCCTCAGCACCTCGCCCACGCGCTCGTCGAGCGTTTCGCGGCTTATCTTGCCGCTCGTCACAGCCTGGCGCAGAGGCGTGATAAACTCCGAGGGCTGGGTAAACTGTGTGCGCACGTTGAGACCGGCGTTGACAGCCAGTGCGCAGGCGTCTTCATAGGAAGCAGCCACATGGTGCTTGGTGTAGAGAAACTCGAGGGCTTCGCTGTCAGACACCACGTAGCCCTTGAAGCCCCATTCGTGGCGCAGTATGTCGGTGAGAAACCGGCGGCTGCCAGTGATGGGCTCGCCGTTGTAGTCGTTGTACGAACTCATCACGCCCAGCGCGCCGGCCTCAGCTATGGCCTTGCGGAAGGGTTCGAGGTAGAGGGTGCGCATCTCGCGCTCGCCCACATGGGGGTCGGTGCGGGTGTTGCCGTCGCGGCCTCCCACCGGGATGGAGTACACGGCAAAGTGCTTGGGGGTAGCCACCAGCCCGTGGGCTTGCAGTCCGATGACCATCTGCTTGCCCAACTCGCCCACGAGATAAGGGTCTTCGCCATACGACTCCACGCAGCGGCCCCAGCGGGGGTCTTGGGCTATGTCGAGTATAGGCGAGTATATGTTGGTGTAGCCCAGCGCCACGGCTTCCTTGGCTTCTGCGTCGGCTATCTGCCTTATCAGCTGTCGGTTCCATGTGCTTCCCTGACCTGTCTGGTTGGGGAAGTAGGTGGCGCGATAGTGGCAGAGACCGCGTATGCCCTCGTTGGTGAAGTCGACGGGGATGCCCAGTCGGGTCTGTTCGACAAACCAGCGCTGCACGGCGTGGAGGGCGTCGATATGTCGCTTGTAGGGGAAAGCGTATTGGGCTCCGAAGCGGCCCACGCCGTTGTGCTGCTCATCGATGTTGCCGATGCCGTCTTTCCACACCTCGTTCTTCCATCCCTCGGTGGGCAGGGCGTCGGCGAGCACGCGGCCCGAGCCATAGAGCGTAGCCAGCTGGCAGGTCTTTTCCTCTATGGTCATCTGCTGCAGCAGGTCGGCCACGCGGGCATCAATCGGGGCGCGGCTGTCTTCATAGACATCCATGCGTCTGTTCTTGTTGAAGTCTATCCAACCTTTGTGGTAGATGCGCTGGGCTTCTGCGTGCTGTCCAGACAGAAGCGCCAGCATCAGCGCCAGCGCCACAAGGACAGTGCGCCGGCTCTTGTACATAGTTTGTTTTGTCATATATAGTCAGTCCATTGTCGGGCTGATGTGCAGCAACCCTCCCGGGCGCGTTCAGCCGCTATATATATAAAAGGTATCGCGCGCGAGGCGATGCCGTCAGCCCCGATGGCGCTTGCGGGCACAGTCGGGGCAGATGCCTTTGACCATGTAGTCGATGGTAGAGACCCAGAAGCCGTCGGGCACATCTATCTTGGGTATGGCCACATGGTCCAGACAGAATGTCTTGCGACACTCCTCGCAGTAGAAATGGGCGTGGCGGTCGTCGTCGACGTCATGATGGTGGCTGCGGCAAAGCTCGTATTTCACCTCGCCGTTGCCACCCTCGATGGCGTGTACCAGCTGGCGCTTGTAGAATTCGGCCAGGGCGCGGTAGATGCCCGACTTGTCGATGGTGACGATGCTGGCTTCGAGCTCGCTCATCGACATGGGTCTGCCAGCCCGGTCCAGCGCCTCGGCTATCACGATGCGGTTGGCTGTGGCTCTGATGCCGTGCTTGGCGAGCATCTGTGCATAGTCGTCCGGTTTCATCTGCGTGGTAGGGTGGTTAGCGTTCAAACTCCAGAGTGCCGAAGAAGTCGGGACGGTGGAAGTTGGGCGAAGGCAGGTCTATGCGGTTCCACGATAGGAAGTGGGGAGTCTGCAGCTTGTCGCCACACTTGTAGAAGTTGGCTTTCATGCGGGCTCCGTCGAGAGTGGCTATCTGTGAGTGGAAGGCTGTGCCTGTTGGTATGATGAGCGCCATGTGCCATGTGGTGGGCTCTATGCGCTCGGCAAATGGTGCGCGTCCCAGCGACGACCAGCGGCTTATGGCGTTGAGCACCTCGGCGGGAGCGGCCTCGCGGGCCTCGCGGGTCTCGCCGCAACCCACCAGCACCGTGCCGGCACAGTTGGTCTCTACATTATAATACACGTTGCCGCCCTCGGGCTGGAAGAAGAATTCGCAGCAGCTGTCTTCCCACACGCGGCCGTTGTCGTGGGGAGCCACGGCGGCCACCGACTGCTCGCTTACGCGGTATTCTATCAGCACGGCATCGCCCTTGTGGGCTATACGAAACTCTACCTTGGGGGCATAGGGATAATCGGCAGCCCAGTCTACGCAGTCGATGGGCTGGAACTCCACTCCCTGGGCGTCGAGCAGTGCCGGGACATCCTCGGCACGAGCCACGCTGGTGGCTATCTTCTTTACACTGAGATGTTTCATATCTTTCTTCGGGTTATTTACACTGGTTGATGAAGTCGCGCATGTATTGCTGCTGAGCATATACTTCGCGGAAGAGCTGCAACTGGTTGCGAGTGCGCACCAGATTATGCTCAGGATACTTAATTTTGTAATATGTGTCGCCATTGATGTAGTCGGTGAGGAATCTTACGCATTGCATGTAGGGGAAGAGGGCAACGGCGTAGGGCAGATTGTCGCGCTCTGCCGGGGTGAGGAATGTGGCCGACTCGAGATAGCCTCGGGTGAAGGCTTCGAAGATGTCGCGGCGGAAGGCTACGCGCTCGATGGCAGGGTCGTCCTCGGCCACGGCGTTGGCACCGGTGCGCAGGAAGTCGCCATAGTCAGAGAAGACAAAGCTGGGCATCACCGTGTCGAGGTCGATGACGCAGAGCACGCGGCCGTCTTCGTCGAACATCATGTTGTTGACCTTGGTGTCGCAGTGGCAGATGCGCTTGGGCAGCACACCGTCTCTCCCCATCTGCTCGGCCTTGCACATCTCCTCGGCATGGGTCTCCAGCTCGTCCACCATGTCCTTGACCTCAGCCAGACGGCCTACGGGGTCTTGGGACACGGCGTCGCGCAGCTGGCGCATACGCAGTTCCATATTGTGGAAGTCGGGGATGGTCTCACCTAAGGGCTCGTCGAGGTCCACCAACATGGCTTCAAAGTGGCCGAAAGCCTTGCCGGCATAGTAAGAGTATTCGGGGTTGACGGCCTCGAAGGTCTTGGCACGAGGGATGAACACCATCACGCGCCAGTAGCGGTCGGCATCGTCGTGCCAGTAGGTCTTGCCCTCGGCGGTGGGCACAAAGCGGAGCACGCGGCGGTCTATGTCGTCGGCACCCTCGGCCTCGAGCTTGCGGCGTATGTGGGCGGTCACAGCCTCGATGTTGTGCTGCAGCAACTCTACATCCTGGAAGATGGCGTTGTTGATGCGCTGCAGCACGTAGTCGGGCGCATCGCCTTCGGTCGTCACCTTGTAGGTGTCGTTTATCAGTCCGTTACCCAGGGGAGCCACCGCGATGACGGGCGCCTCGACCTCAAATTGAGCTACAATAGCTTTCAGTTCTTTTTCGTCCATGTCTTCATGATTTGTAATTGCTACAAAATTACGATAATATTTCTCCAATGCCAAATATTTCAACCACTATCTCTTCTGCCGTCCTCGTAAAAATCGTCACAGCCCGCTCTCCGGCCCTGTCGGCGGCGACGATGGGCATGGCCGTGGCAATGACGGGTAGGGCTGTGCGGCGAGGAATGGCCGTAGCGAGGCGGGATGGCGCCGCCACCGTCTTCAAGCCGGTTGCAAGTCGCGAAACGGTGAAATCAGGGCTTGCCGTCATCATTGCAGGCCGCGCATCGGTCAATTCGCAGTCCGCAATGCAGATAAATGTCGTCTCGGGTGTGTTTGCAACCCGGTTGCATGCGAAACCTTGTACCTTTGTCGCCGTAAACATTAAAAGCAATACTGTATGTCACATCATCATCACCATCATCATAGTGGTTCTCGTCGCAAGGTGGCTCTTATCCTTGCGGCATCGTTGCTGCTTGCTGTCGCAGCGTGGGTAGAGCATGCGCTGGCGCTGCCCACCTGGCAGCTGCTGCTGGTCTATCTGGTTCCCTATCTGCTCGTGGGCGCGTCGACGCTGCGCGAGGCAGCCGAGGGCATAGTGCATGGACGCGTGTTCAATGAAGACTTTCTGATGGCAGTCGCCACCATCGGTGCCCTCGCCATCGGGTTCATGCCCGGCGCCGACACCGAGTTTGCCGAGGCGGTCTTTGTGATGCTTTTCTTCCAGGTGGGCGAGCTCTTTGAGGGCTACGCCGAGGGCCGCAGCCGCGACAGCATTGCCCATCTCGTAGAGGTGCGCCCCGATACCGCCCATGTGGAGCGCAGAGGGTCGGTGGAGACCGTTGCGCCCGATGAGGTGGCTGTGGGCGAGACCATCGTGGTAAGCCCCGGCGAGCGCGTGCCTCTCGACGGCGTCATCCTCTCTGGCCAGGCTTCGCTCAACACGGTGGCTCTCACCGGCGAGAGCATGCCGCGCGATGTCGGCGAGGGCGACGAGATAGTCTCTGGCTGCATCAATCTCTCGGGTGTGCTCCGGGTTCGTACCACCCGCTCGTTTGGCGAAAGCACCGTGTCGCGTATCATCCATCTTGTCGAGAGCGCCAATGAACAGAAGTCGCGCAGCGAGTCGTTTATCTCCCGCTTTGCCCGTGTCTATACCCCCATCGTGGTCATCTCTGCCGTCATGCTGGCTGTGGTTCCGCCCCTCTTCCTCGGCGGCATGGCAGTCTTCGCCCAGTGGCTCCACCGGGCCCTCATCTTCCTCGTCGTGTCGTGTCCCTGTGCGCTGGTCATCAGCGTGCCTCTTACCTTCTTCGGCGGACTTGGCGGGGCGTCGCGTCGCGGCATACTCATCAAGGGCAGCAACTACATGGACACCCTGGCGCGGCTCCACACCGTAGTCTTCGACAAGACGGGCACCCTCACCCACGGCGAGTTCTCGGTGGTGGCAGTCCATCCCGAGAAATGCGACGAGCGCGAACTGCTGCATCTCGCCGCCCATGTCGAACACTATTCCACCCACCCCATAGCGGCGGCGCTGCGCGAGGCTTTCCCCAGTGAGGCCACCGACGGATGCCGCGTCGAGGCGGTCGAGGAACTGAGCGGTCGGGGCATCCGTGCACGGGTAGACGGTCGCATCGTGTGCGTGGGCAATGCCAAGATGATGGGCGACCTGGGCGTGGAGTGGCACGACTGCCATCTCGTGGGTACCATCATCCATGTGGCTATCGACGGGCGCTATGCCGGCCACATAGTCATCAACGACCGCGTCAAGGCCGACAGCCATCAGGCTGTGGCAGACCTCAAGGCTCTGGGAGTGGGTCATACCGTGATGCTCACGGGCGACCGCGAGGCTGTGGCTGCCGATGTGGCGCGCCAGACTGGCATTGATGAGTATCATGCCCAATTGCTGCCTATCGACAAGGTGTCTCACGTGGAGCGTCTGCTGGCTGCGGCTCCACGGGGTGCCACTCTGGCGTTTGTGGGCGACGGCATCAACGACGCCCCCGTGCTCAAGCGTGCCGATGTGGGCATCGCCATGGGAGCCTTGGGCAGCGATGCCGCGATAGAGGCAGCCGACGTGGTGCTCATGGACGACTCGCCCGCCAAGATAGCCACTGCCGTGCGCATCTCGCGGCGCACCATCGCCATAGCCCATCAGAACGTGTGGTTTGCCATAGGTGTCAAGGTGGCAATCCTTGCTCTCGCCACCGTAGGGTTGGGCACCATGTGGATGGCGGTCTTCGCCGATGTGGGCGTCACCGTCCTGGCTGTGCTCAACGCCATGCGTGCCCTCATGGCTGGCGGCAACCGATAGCTGCCGGGCTCCCCGGCTGAGCGCAATGTATTACAGGGAACAGCGCAGGAAACCTGCCTGAACATAATGGGCCCAAGTCAACGCGCAGCAACGGTCTGCGGCGTCGTGCGGGCCATGGCGGTTGGACGGTGAGTCTCTTCGCCTGACATGAGAAATCCCCATAGTCGCCCTGGGTGGGTGGCTATGGGGATTGATGTTATTGCTGTCAGCCTGGACGGCAGTGATTACTTGCTGAACTTCTCTACCTGCTGACGTATCAGCTCCTGGTCGTCGAAGTAGTTGATCTGCATGGCTGCGCGCACTTCGTCCATGGTCTTTGCGGCGGTTTCGCGTGCGGCCTCCGAGCCCTTCTTGAGGATGTTGAATATCTCGGGGATATCCTGCTCCCACTCGTGGCGTCGGGTGCGGATGGGGTCGAGCATCTTGTTGATTACGCTGTTGAGGAACTTCTTGCAGGTGCCGTCGCCGATACCTCCCTGCACATACTGCTGCTTCAGGGCTTCGAGGTTCTCAAATTCGGGCCAGAACTCGGCAAAGTCTTCGTCGGTGCTGAAGGCTTCGAGGTATGTGAATACGGCGTTGCCCTCGAGGTGGCCGGGCTCTTCCATGCTCATACGTGGCTCGCCGTTAGACATCTTCTTGACCTTTTTCCATACAGTTGCCGCATCGTCGCTCAGATAGATACAGTTGCCGAGGCTCTTGCTCATCTTTTCCTTGCCGTCGGTACCGGGCAGGCGTCTGCATACGGCCTGCTCGGGCAGCAGGATATTGGGCTCGACGAGCACCTCGCCGTAGGTCTGGTTGAAGCGGCGCACCAGCTCGCGTGTCACCTCGAGCATGGGCTCCTGGTCTTCGCCTGCGGGCACGGTGGTAGCCTTGAAGGCGGTGATGTCGGCGGCCTGAGAGACAGGGTAGCAGAAGAAGCCGAGGGGGAGATTGGCCTCAAAGTTGCGCATCTTGATTTCGGTCTTAACCGTAGGGTTGCGCTGCACGCGCGACACGCTGATGAGGTTGGAGAGATAGGTGGTGAGCTCGGCGAGCTCGGGTATCTGGCTCTGGATGAAGAGCGTGCACTTCTGTGGGTCGAGTCCACATGAGAGATAGTCGAGCGCCACCTCTATGATATTCTGTCTTATCTTCTCGGGGTTGTCGGCATTGTCGGTGAGCGCCTGCACGTCGGCCATGAACACGAACATGCGTTCATAGTCGCCTGCGTTTTGCAGCAACACCCTTCTGCGGAGTGAGCCGATGTAGTGTCCCAAGTGTAATTTGCCGGTGGGACGGTCGCCGGTAAGAATGATTTTTCCCATTGTCGTTATGTGATATTCTTAGAGTTACTAATCCATGATGCCTATAAATCGCAGCACGTCGTTGAGGTTGGCTACGACCATGAGGAGTACGAGTATGCCTATGCCGATGTATTCAGCCCATATCATGACGTTTTCCGAGGGCTTGCGGCGGGTTATCATCTCGTAGAGCAGGAACAGCACGTGTCCTCCGTCGAGTGCGGGGATGGGCAGGAGGTTCATGAAGGCGAGGATGATACTCAGGAAGGCGGTCATCATCCAGAACATGTGCCAGTCCCAAGTCGGGGGGAAGAGGCTGCCGATGGCGCCAAATCCACCGAGGCTCTTGACGCCATCGGTCGAGAATACGTACTTCATGTCGTTGACATAGCCCTTGAGAATGTTGATGCCGTAGCGTGTGCCTGCGGGGAAACTCTCAAAGAAGCCGTACTCTACCTTGACGGGCTCGTAGTAGGAGAGGAGCGAGGTGAGGCCTACGCCCATCTTCATCTCGGGGGTGAGCACCAGCTGGGTCTCCACGGTGTCCTTGGCGTTGGCGTAGGTGATGCTTACGGTGCGCAGAGCGAGGCTGTCACTGCCGGTCTTGGCGTCTTCGAGCTTCTTGCTCAGCCCGGCCATAATGTCCTGAAACTCGTTCCATGTCTCAATCCTGGTGCCGTTGAGGGCGATGATACGGTCGCCTTTGGCTATTCCTGCCTTCTGCGCGGGAGAGCCTTCCTCGGTGAGTGCCACCTCTGAAGGGATGTATGGGGCGACAAACCGTGGCGACTGCTTGATCATATCGAGCAGATTGAGATTGCCGGGGAGGTGAAGGCTGATGTGCTTGCCGTCGCGGATGATGTCTACGCGGGTGGCTTCAGAGAGTTCGCGCACCAGGTCGATGTTGAAGTCCTTGAACGTGCCGAGGTCGGTGCCCAGCAGGATGTCGTGGTCGGCAAATCCCAGTGCCTTGGCCTCCTTGTTGAACTTCATACCCATGGTCATGTCCTTGGTCGGGACAAACTGTTCGCCCCAGGCGAAGAGCACCATGGAGTAGATGAAGAGCGCGAGGAGGAAGTTGACCAGCACGCCGCCAATCATGACCAGCAGTCGCTGCCAAGCGGGCTTGGAGCGGAACTCCCAGGGCTGGGCAGGCTTTGCCATCTGCTCTTTGTCGAAGCTCTCGTCTATCATACCGGCTATCTTGCAGTAGCCGCCCAGTGGCAGCCAGCCTACGCCATACTCGGTGTCGCTGGTCTTGGGCTTGAAGCTGAAGAGCTTGCCCGACCACTTGCCGATACTCATATCGAAGAAGATGAAGAATTTCTCTACTCTTATGCCGAAGAGCTTGGAAAAGAACATGTGTCCTCCTTCATGCAGGAAGACAAGCAGCGAGATTGCCAGAACGAACTGGAGCAGTCTGATTAAAAATATTTCCATTATGATGATTATAACAATTTGTTTAACTGAGTAACTGGGCAGCCACACGGCGGGCCTCGGCGTCGGTCTGGATGTAGACGTCGTAGTCGGGCGAGGCGTCGAAGGAAACCAGGTTCATGGTGCGCTCGATGACGTCGGCCATCTGGAGGAAGCTGCAACGGCCGTGGCGGAACGCCTCGTTTACCACCTCGTTGGCGGCATTGACGATACAGGGCATGTTGCCACCCTTGCGGATTGAGTCAAACGCCAGGGCAAGACACTTGAACTTGCGCATATCGGGTTCGTAGAACTCGAGGCTCTTGCCATAGAGGTTGAGCCTGTCGCCACGCAGGGGGAGACGGTCGGGGTAGGAGAAGGCATACTGGATGGGCATGCGCATATCGGGCACGCCCAGCTGGGCCTTGACCGAGCCGTCGACAAACTCGACGGCGCTATGCACGATGCTCTGCGGATGCACAAGCACCTGGATGCGGTCGGCTTCGACGCCGAAGAGCCACTTGGCTTCGATGACCTCGAAGCCCTTGTTCATCAGCGAAGCCGAGTCGATGGTAATCTTGGCGCCCATGGTCCAAGTGGGGTGCTTGAGGGCGTCGGCGGCAGTGACCGAGCAGAGCAGCTGGTCGGTGAAGGTGCGGAAGGGACCGCCCGAGCAGGTGAGCAGTATGCGCTCTACCTCGTTGTTGCCCTCGCCGACGATAGACTGGAAGATGGCACTATGCTCCGAGTCGACAGGGAGAATGGGGGTGTGGTACTGTTGGGCCAGATTGCATATCAGCTCGCCCGCCACGACCAGAGTCTCCTTGTTGGCGAGGCATATCTTCTTGCCGCTCTTGATGGCGTGGATGGTGGGGGTGAGCCCGGCAAATCCTACCATCGCGGTGAGCACCATGTCTATGGGCTCGGCTTCTACTATCTGGTTGAGGGCGTCGCGGCCGGCATAGACCTTGATGTCGGGCTGGTCGTCGAGCAGCGCGCAGAGTTCACCGTATTTGTCCTCGTTGGCTATGACCACGGCAGCCGGGTGGAACTTCCGGGCCTGCTGAGCCAACTCCATCACGCGGTTGTTGGCCGTGAGGCAGTAGACTTCGTAGAGGTCGGGATGCTGTTCGATGACATCCAGCGCCTGGGTACCTATCGAGCCCGTACTGCCAAGTATGCAGATTTGTTTCTTCATTATTATATTATATATCCATGATGCCTTCGGGCAGCCGGGTCCAGATGGCCCGAGCCTCGGCATCTACCTTTTCTATCAGTTCTTCGTGGGCGGGAACGAGCAGAGAGTCGCCCGCCGGGGTGGTGATGTCAAACAGGGTGTTGATGGTGCTGTCGTCTACGTGGTCGATGGTGCCCACCTCTCTGCCGGTGGTGCTGTCGATGAGCTTGAAGCCCACTATCTCGCTCCAGCCGAAGCCGGCCTCGTCGCTGTCCGAGAGCTCACGGGGGAAGTAGACCTTGGCGCCGGTCAGGCTGCGGGCCTGCTCCTGGGTGTCGATGTCGCAAAACTTCATCAGCACGGTCTCGTCGCTCTTGAAGCGGTATTCCTCCATGAAGAAGGGGACGAGGATACCGTCGAGTTCGAGCAGCAGATATTCGGCGTCGACGCGGTCAAACACGTCGTCGCTTATCTGGAAGGTTATCTCGCCCTTCACGCCGTGGGGTCTGCCCAGGCGTCCTATCTGGAATACGTCGTCGGGGGTTATCATCAGCTTTCGATGCGTTGGATGTGGGCGCCCAGACGGTTCAGACGGTTTTCGATGTCCTCGTATCCACGGTCTATCTGGGCGATGTTGTCTATGCGGCTGGTGCCGTTGGCACTCATGGCGGCTATGAGCAGTGCTATTCCGGCACGGATGTCGGGACTGGTCATGCGGCCGGCTCTGAGCCTGCGGGCGTGGTCGTTGCCGTTGACCACGGCGCGGTGGGGGTCACAGAGGATAATCTGCGCGCCCATATCGATGAGCTTGTCTACGAAGAAGAGGCGGCTCTCAAACATCTTCTGGTGTATCAGCACATTGCCTTTGGCCATCGTAGCCACCACGATGAGCACCGACAGGAGGTCGGGGGTGAGCCCGGGCCAAGGGGCATCGGCGAGGGTCATGATAGAGCCGTCGATAAACGAGTCTATCTCGTAGTGGGGCTGCTCGGGGATGAACAGGTCATCACCGTCTTCCTCTATCTTGATGCCCAACCGTCTGAAGGCGTCGGGTATCATGCCCAGGTTGGGCAGCGACACGTTCTTGATGCGTACACCCTTGCCCACCATGGCTGCCATGCCGATAAACGAGCCTACCTCTATCATGTCGGGCAGTATGGTGTGGCTTGTGCCGTGCAGCGCGTCCACTCCCTCGATGGTGAGTAGGTTCGACGCCACGCCGCTGATGCGGGCGCCCATGCTGTTGAGCATCCGGCAGAGCTGCTGGATGTAGGGCTCGCATGCCGCGTTATATATAGTGGTGGTGCCCTCGGCCAGCACTGCCGCCATGATGATGTTGGCAGTACCCGTTACCGATGCCTCGTCGAGCAGCATATATCTGCCGTGCAGCCTGTCGGCCTTGATGGTGAACACGTTGCGATGGCTGTCATGGGCAAAGTCGGCCCCCAGTTGCTTGAAGCCGATGAAGTGGGTGTCCAGACGCCTGCGGCCTATCTTGTCGCCGCCAGGCTGAGCCACCGTGGCTTGACCGTATTTGCCCAAGAGCGGGCCGATGGTCATCACCGAACCTCGCAGCGACGCACTCTTGCGCACGAACTCGTCGCTGGCCAGATAGTTCAGGTCTATGTGGGCTGCCGTGAAGGTATAGTCGTTCTTGGCGTTGCGCACCACATCGACACCCATGTCCTGCAGCAGCTTGATGAGATTGCATACATCCAGTATCTCGGGGATATTGGTTATCCTTACCGGCTCGGTGGTGAGCAGACAGGCGCAGATTACCTCCAGAGCCTCGTTCTTGGCGCCCTGCGGGGTTATCTCTCCGTGCAATCCATGTCCGCCCTCGATGATAAATGACTCCATAGACGTTGGGGGTTGGGGTTATTTCTTCTTGTTATTGCGTTTCTTCTCGGTAAACTCTCTGACGTCAATCTTCTCAAACTTGAAGGTGCTCAGGTCGAGTTGTATCTTGCCGTCGGTAAACTTGGCGAGGTCCGACGCCACCTTCTCGTCGTCCGACGAACCATGGCTCCACTGATAGAGGCAACGCTTCATCTGGTTGGCGGTGAGCTTGACGAGATTGTCGCGTTCCTTGCCGGGCTCCATAGTCTTGAGTTTGGCGAAGAGCTCGAATATCATGTTGCCGTAGTGTCTTACCGGGATGCGCTGCATGGGATAGTCCATGGGCTGCGGCTTGGCGTCCACGGCGTGGGCCTGCTTGATGTCGTAGGGCCAGTCTATGTCGAGCTCGAAATGGCTCATGATGGCCAGATGGTCCCACAGCTTCTGCTTGTAGTCGGCGCTCTCGCGGTTGGCGGGATACATGCGGTCCATGATGGCGATGATGGTTTGGGCACACTGCTGGCGCTCTGCCTTGCTGGGCAGTGTAATGGCGTGCTCCACCATCTTCTGCACCTCGCGGCCATATTCGGGCAGTATCAGCTTCTCCCGCTGGGTGTTGTAGTCAAGTCCTTCTATTTGCATAGTCCTTACTGTAATGTCTTGGGTTGGGTATATGTCGTGTCTCAGAGCAGCTTCTTGGGCATCTTGGCCACAAAGTCCTTGAGATAGAATGGCACGAAGTAGGCCACGTCTTCGGTCTTGCCCTGGGTGATGCGGCGCTCAGCCAGAGGGAACATGTTCTTGGCCAGGGGCTCGATGCCGTCGATGTAGCGGGCATTGGGGTGGGCGATGACGTCCATACACTTGGCGGCGCCGTTGCCGAAGAAGTAGACGGGGCGCTCGTCGAGATACTTCCTGTAGGTGTCGGCGTCTACCACGTCGGCCTGGATGGGACGCACCTCATGCAGGGCGCGGTCGAAAATCTGTGCATACACCTCCATGCGGCGGGCGTCTATCATGGGGCAGAGCAGCGCGTTCTCCTCCTTTACCATCTCCTGCAACAGCACGGGCACACACATCAGTTCGAGAGTGGGTATAGCCACCAGGCTTACGCCACGTCCGTAGCACACACCTTTGGCCATAGACGTGCCGATGCGCAGACCGGTATACGAACCGGGGCCGCAGCTCACTGCTACGGCGTCGAGGGGTATGGCATGGCTCTCGGCAAAGGAGAGCGCTTCATCGACAAATTTACCCAACCGCTCGTTGTGGTTGGGGCCGGTATGGTCTTCCTGATTAAAGATACATGCACCGTTTTCGCTCACCGATACAGAGCAGACATTGGTGCTTGTTTCAATGTTTAATATACACGACATGAATTTTAATTTACTAAATAACTGCAAATTTACGGTTTTTTTCCTACATTTTTGTTACTTTTGCAGAAATTTAACGTGTAACTACTATGATACAGTCAATGACGGGCTACGGAAAGGCAGTCCTTACTTATGGAGAAAAGAAAATCAACGTCGAGGTGAAGTCGTTGAACAGCAAGACGATGGACCTCTCTACCCGTATAGCGCCACTCTATCGTGAGAAGGAGATGGAGATACGACAGATGCTTACCCGCAAACTGGTCAGGGGCAAGGTCGACTTCTCTATCTGGATTGAGAAGGACGAGGTGGCCGACGCTGCCACCATCAACGCCGCCCTCGTAGACAATTATTACCACCAGATACGGGACATCGCCGCCAAGACAGGTATTCCTGAGCCTCAGGACTGGTTTTACACGTTGCTCCGCATGCCCGATGTTACCTCTCGTGTCGAGGCTGTTGTCCTCGAGCCCGAGGAGTGGGCAGTGGCATGCCAGGCTATAGACGCCGCCGTTGGTGCGCTCATCGACTTCCGCCATCAGGAGGGTGCAGCCCTCGAGCGCAAGTTCAATGAGAAGATAGACAACATCGAGCGGCTGCTCGCCAGCATCGAGCCCTTCGAGAAGGCACGTGTCCAGAAGATACGCGAGCAGATCGTCAAGGGCCTCGAGCAGCTCCCCGAAGCCAGCTACGACAAGAACCGGCTCGAGCAAGAGCTCATCTACTATATCGAGAAACTGGATATAAGCGAAGAGAAGCAGCGCCTCACCAACCACCTCAAGTACTTCCGCGAGACTATGGCCGAAAACCAGGCCAACGGAAAGAAGCTGGGATTTATCGCACAGGAGATGGGACGCGAAATCAATACCACCGGCTCCAAGAGCAACCAGGCTGAGATGCAGAACATCGTGGTCAAGATGAAAGATGAGCTCGAGCAGATTAAGGAACAGGTACTCAACGCACTCTAATCATGACAAAGCCAGGCAAACTCATCATATTCTGCGCACCATCGGGCTCGGGCAAGAGCACCCTGGTGCAGTGGCTCATGGCCGCACACCCCGAGCTCCATCTCGCGTTCTCCATCAGCTGCACATCGCGCCCGCCGCGAGGCACCGAGCAGAACGGCGTCGAGTATTTCTTTATCTCGCCCGACGAGTTCCGTCAGCGCGTGGCTGCCGACGAGTTCCTCGAGTACGAGGAGGTCTATGAGGGCCGCTTCTACGGCACCCTCAAGAGCCAGGTAGACACCCAGACACAGCGCGGAGAAAACGTGCTCTTCGACGTCGATGTCAAGGGCGGATGCAACATCAAGGACTTCTATGGCGACCGTGCCCTGAGCATCTTTGTCCAGCCACCCTCGATCGACGAGCTGCGCCGCCGCCTCGTGGCACGTGCCACCGACACCCCCGAGGCCATCGAGCAGCGCGTGGGCAAGGCTGCCTACGAGCTTACCTTTGCGCCGCGCTTCGACCATGTCGTGGTCAACGACGACCTGGAGCGTGCCAAGGAGGAGGTCTACCGGCTCGTGAGCGGTTTTGTTAACCGATAGCCCCGCCCCCCATCCCTTCACCCTCATTCCCATGACCCTCTCCACCAGACAGATAGGCATCTTCGGCGGTTCGTTCAACCCCATCCACTGCGGACACATCGCCCTGGCGCGCCACCTGCTCACGGCGCTCGGGCTCGACGAGATATGGTTTGTCGTGTCGCCCCTCAACCCCTTCAAGACCCAGGCCACCGACCTTCTGGCCGACGATGTGCGCTACGCCATCACCGCACGCGCCCTGGCCAGCCAACCCGGCCTCAGCGCCAGCGATGTAGAGATGACCCTGCCGCGCCCGTCGTATATGTGGAACACGCTCTGCCACTTGTCAGAGCTGCATCCCCATGCCCGCTTCACCCTGCTCATCGGCGCCGACAACTGGCTGGCGTTCGACCGCTGGGCCCACAGCCAAGACATCATCACCCACTACCGCATAGCCGTCTATCCGCGGCCGGGCTATGAGGTCGATGCCGCCGCCATGCCGCCCTCGGTCACCTACGTCCATTCCGACCTGTACCCCGTGAGCAGCACCGAGATACGCCGCCGCATCGCCGCCGGCGAGTCGATAGAGGGCATGGTGCCCCAAGACATCCAGGCAATGGTAGAGCATTACTACCGCTGACCCGCCACCATCGCCGCGCCAACCCAATTCAACGCCGTACACATTCTCATTCTCTCCACCTGCGCGCAGCCCATCTCCGCTTGCGCGCAGCCCATCTCCGCTTGCGCGTAGCCCATCTCCGCTTGCGCGTAGCCCATCTCCGCTTGCGCGTAGCCCATCTTCACCCACTCTCCGCACCTCGCTCCACCATCCGCGTTCATCGTGGCAGCCACCCTGGCAGCTTGCGATACTATGCCGCTGCTTCTCGTTGAGGCTCAGTTATTCTCAATCTTGCTCTTCATCATGTTTATCTTGGTTTCGTGCCATGATACAGTCGTTTCGTGCTTTGCCGTCACGATTTCACGCCACGATTTTATCGTTTCCCGCTTTGCAATATGCTTCATGTGGCCCTCTGCGCCTTTGGCCAGCCGCGCGGATGTCGGGGGAACTATCTCCGGCAGCGTGGAGAGTACCTTGGGCGGCGTGGAGAGTACCTTGGGCATCGTGGAGGGCTCCTCTGGTGGCGTGAAGAGTACCTTGGGCGGCGTGGAGGGTTCCTCTGGCAGCGTGGAGAGTACCTTGGGCATCGTGGAGAGCTCCTCTGGCGGCGTGGAGAGTACCTTGGGCATCGTGGAGGGCTCCTCTGGCGGCGTGGAGGGTATCTTGGTCGACCTGCTGTCGGCTTGCGCCACTACCGATGCAGACGCCAGAGCCCCCGCCTTGTCGCTCCATCGGGTGGAGTGGCAGAGCGGGGGCTCATGGGATATGGATGCGACGATGGGGGCTTATCGCTTCAGGTTCTCGGGCAGTGCGGGCATCGCACCGTGCTGGGTGCAGACATAGGCGCTCACCTCTACGGCGTGCTTATGTGCCTGGGCGATGGTCATGCCCTTGAGGATGCAGGCGCAGAAGGTGCCGGTAAACGAGTCGCCGGCGCCCACGGTGTCGGCAACCTCCACATGAGGAGTCTCGTGGAACGACTTGCAGCCGGGAGCGAAGACATAGCTGCCGTTGACACCACAGGTGAGCACGAGCATGTCCAGATTGTACTTGCCGAGGATGAGCCAGCACTTGTTCTCGATGTCCAGACCGGGATAGCCGAAGAGGCGGCCCAGCGTGATGAGCTCTTCATCATTTATCTTCAGTATATTGCAACGCTTCAGACTCTCGCAGATAATCTCCTTGGTATAGAAATTCTGGCGGAGATTGATATCAAAGATCTTGAGACAGTCGCTGGGAGTGTGGTCGAGAAACTGGTAGATGGTATCACGGCTCGCAGCGCTGCGCTGGGCCAGTGAGCCCCAGCATACGGCACAGGTGTTGGCAGCCACGTTGCTGACGGCGTCGGTGAAGGGTATGTTGTCCCACGCCACGCCGGTCTTGATGTCATAAGTAGGTACACCCTGGTCGTCCAGTTCCACCTGTACGGTGCCTGTAGGATAGTTTACGCGGGGCAGGAGATAGTCCAGGTGCTTCTCTTCGAGCTGGCGGATAGCCTCGTCGCCATAGGCGTCGTTGCCCAGGGCGCTGACAGCTATCGAGCGCAGACCGTGCTGGCCGGCATGATAAGCGAAGTTGGCAGGGGCGCCACCCAGTTGGGAGCCGGAGGGGAACACATCAAACAGCACCTCACCCAGGCCCACACAGTATTTGTTCTTGAAATCGGTATTCATAGTCTTGTCTTTGTTGAGTTGTTACATCTTGATTTTACCAATATATGTGAAGAGGTAGGCCACGCCTACAGCCATTACCAGCACAGCGCCTATCTGGCCGAAGGCATCGCTGGCAAATCCCATGAGCAATGGGAAGACAGTGCCACCAAAGAGGCCCATAATCATCAGGCCGCTTACCTCGTTCTTCTTCTCGGGCAGCGCGAGCAGAGCCTGAGAGAAGATGATGGAGAAGACGTTGGAGTTGCCGTAGCCTACGAGTGCGATGGCGATGTAGAGCATCTCTCTGCTCTCGCTGACAAACATGCCTACCATGCTCAGCGCCATCATCACGATGCTGATGATGAAGAATGTGCGTGACTTCATCACGCGGAGGAAGAATGAGCCGGTGAGGCATCCGATGGTACGGAAGATGAAGTAGATGGATGTGGCTTCTGCAGCCTCGTTGAGAGTCCAGCCCAGGCGCTCCATCAGCAGCTTGGGGGCTGTGGTGTTGGTGCCCACGTCGATGCCCACATGGCACATGATGCCCACAAAGGAGAGCAGCACGATGGGGCGGGTCAGCAGACTGATACATTCGCCCATGCCAGAGGCCTTGCCCTGGGGCTTCTCTTCATCGATAGGAGTGCCGGCGAGGAAGATGGAGGCGCAGATGCCTATCACCATGTAGATGGGGAACAACACACGCCAGCCCATGCCCAAGGAGGGAACAGCCCCGATGGCGCCCCACATGGCGATGTATGGTGCCATGAACGAGGCGATGGCTTTGACAAACTGGCCGAAGGTGAGGGTCGACGCCAGGTTCTTGCCCGAGGTCACAGCCGATACCAGCGGGTTGAGCGAGGTCTGCATCAGCGCGTTGCCGATGCCCAGGAGGGAGAACGAGGCCAGCATGATGCCGAAACTCTCGCCCACGATGGGCAGCAGCAGCGAGACTACGGTCACCACCAGCGACAGCAGTACTGTCTTCTTGCGGCCGATGCGGTTCATCAGCATGCCCGTAGGCACCGAGAATATCAGAAACCAGAAGAAGACCAGTGACGGAAACAGGTTGGCTGTGGCGTCGTTGAGGTTGAGGTCTTCCTTGACATAGTTGGAGGCAATGCCGACCAGGTCTACAAATCCCATGGTGAAGAAGCAGAACATCAATGGGATGATGGTGAGCTTGGATGAAGTCTTCATAATTATAGCGCGAGTTTATGTACGTTGATGTTGTTGAATTGTGCCTTGCCTCCCTCGGCGTAGAGCTTCACGTTCTCGTAGGGGGCAACGGGGAATACGAGGTTGGTCATGGCGATGCGGCCGCCGTCGACGAAGAGCTCGATGGATGACTTGTCGACGAAGATATCTACGTGGTAGGTCTTCTTGCCGGCCTGGCAGAGTGAGAGCGGAGCCCATGTGGCCAGGGCGAAGTCGTTCTTGTAGTTGATGGCATTGACCATGCGGGCGGGCTGCTTGCCCTCGGCTGCGAGCTGCTTGTCCCAGGCCAGCTCGATGTCATGGGGCACAGCCTGCTTGCCAAAGTCGGTGAGTCCGCTTTCGGTGCGGTCCATCACCACCTTGCCCTGCTTCATGTCGAAGTAGATGAGGGTGCGCTCGCGCTTGTTGTTGGAAATCTCGATGCCGGCTATGCCGTTGGCGTCGGGGGTGATGTCGGCCTCAATCTCGAAGGCGCCATCCATATTGGCAGCTATACCGGTGAAAGCCTTGGCCATGTCGACCGTCTCGTTGGCCAATGTGCGGGTTGCCTTGCGCAGTGCGTAGACCTCGGGGGCAACATCTTCAGACAGATAGTACTTTCCGTTGTTCTCAAAGAGCTTCAGCTCGCGTGGCAGACCATTGGCGCCGCGGTTCTGCTTGAACGGGGTGAGGTTGGCGTACTGCCAGTTGCTCATCCAGGTTATCGCCAGCACTCTGTCGCCGGTGTTGGAGAAGGTAACAGTGGCATAATGGTCCTTACCCCAGTCCATCCACTTCACGTCTTTGGCATCGGGGCAGGTAAACTGCTTGCCGTCGAAGTCGCCGACGAAGTACTCGGTGGCGCTGCCGCCAAACCAGCATCCAGGGTTGATGTTCATAGTCATCACCCATTTCATGTTGTTCTTGTCGCCATTGACGGGCAGCTGGAAGAAGTCTGGGCACTCATACTGGCATGGCTGCTGGCCCAGTCCCTTGCCAAAGGCGCTCACGTAGTCCCATTTCTTCAGGTTCTTGGACTTATAGAAACGGGTCTCCTTATCGGCAGAAACAATCATATACCAGCACTTGCCCTTCTCATACCAGAACACCTTGGGGTCGCGGAAGTCCTTGAGACCGTCAAAGGGAGTGAGCACGGGGTTGCCCTCATACTTGGTGAAGGTGCGGCCGTTGTCGTTGCTGTAGGCGATACACTGCACCTCGTCGTGGTTTACACTGTTGTTGGTGTAGATGGCGATGATGGCGTTCTTGCCAAATCCGGCGGTATTCTTCTTGTCGACTACCGAACTGCCGGAGAATATGTGGCCCACGGGGTCACGGGCGATGGCTGGGTCGAGGTGCTCCCAGTGTACCAGGTCCTTGCTCACGGCGTGTCCCCAGTGCATATTGCCCCACTTGCTGCCATAGGGATTGTACTGGAAGTAGAGGTGGTACTCGCCGTCCTTATAGACCATGCCGTTGGGGTCGTTCATCCATCCGTAGAGGGGAGTGAAGTGGTAAGAGGGACGGTAGTAGTCGGTATTGGTGGTATCGAAGGTGTTGCTCAGCTTCATCAGGTTGATGGCGAGGGCGTCCTTGGCGAGGCCGAGTATCTTGACGGTAGCGGTCTTGCCATGTCCCAGCGCGAAGGGCACATAGTAGTCGGCGCCGTTTTGAGCCAGGCGCACGTCCATCCAAGTGTCGTCCTTGGAGCCGGTATCGAGCAGCACCTGCGCTTCATCCTTCTCTTCCTGGATAGGCAGCAGGATGTACTTGGTGGGGTTGTCTACACGGATGATGGTTGTGTCGCCCTTGTGTTCGATGTTCATCTTCTGGGCGGTGGCGGTGGTGGCAACTGTAGCCATCAGCATGAGGCATGCCGCCTTTATTATGTTGCTTGTTCTCATTGTGTTGTTGTTTAGTTATTATATTAACGGTATTGTTGTCTGTTTCTTGTGTGCCGACAACCCTATACCTATTATTATATAGGGTTGTCAGCGTGTGTGTGAAGAGTGAGAGTGATCAGAATTTGAGAGATGCGGTAAACTCTACGGTGAACGGGCGCAGATAGCTGCCAGTCATGATCTGGTTCTTGATGTTCTTGGCCTCGTCCTTGGTTATCAGCTCGGCGCCGGCGATGCTGCCCTTGGCTCCGGTCTGGTTGAGGAAGTTGACAACAGTACATCCCAGGCTCAGGCGCTTGCTTGCCTGCCAGTTGACGCCACCGAATGTCTCCCAGTGGCCATTGAAGTAATATGCCTCGTTGATGTTGGCGTAAGTCTTGCTGAAGTAGCGGAAGCTGGTCCACAGCTTGATGTCCTTGGTGACCATGTAGCTGGGGTCGAGCTCGATGAGTATCTCTGGGATTTCGGCTACGATGTTGCCAGTGGCATTGATCTTGCCCACATAGCCATCGTTGAAGGTGACAGAAGTCTCAAACTTCTTGTATGTAGGCTTCTGGTAAGTGAACAGGAAGTGGAAATCGAATCCCTTGAAAGGATGAGCCACAGCGTCGGTAGTCCAACCCCAGGTCTGGATGTCGTAAGCCAGAGGAGCAGCCTTAATCTCGCTGCCGTGCTGGAGGTTGAGCGTAGAGTTGTTGTTGGTCTTGGAGATATACGAGAACAGTGATGTGAGGCTCAACCATGAGTTGTTGTAGTATATACCTGCACGGCCGAGTGGCACGGATATCTTGTCTGTATTGGGAAGGGTAGCAGGAGCGAAGGCTTCAAACTTCGGGTGCTGCACGATGTAAGTGAAATCGCCGGTAAAGCCAAAGTTGTCGGTGAGCTTATAGGTTGCGGCTACCGAGAAGTCGTAGTTCAGCCAGTTGTAGGTCAGGTCGACGGGCGCAATCTTGGTTCCGTCGGCAGCCATGGCACCGAGGTGATAGTCAGCGAAACGGCCTACGAAGTTGCCTTGGGCATTCTTCACAGCGGCATTCTCTCCCTTGAGGCGCTGCCATTCCACGCGGGCGCCATAGTAGAGGTTGAGCTTCTTGGTGACATCCCAGTCGTGGGTGAAGTAGAGTGCCAGCTTGTTCTCGCTGCCTTTATAATATTCTGAAGCGTTCTTGTTGAAGTCGTAGAAGTAACCGCTGCGCAGGTTGGCGTCCCATACACGGACGGCATAGCTACCATCGGCAGGCACACTCTGGTCATACATGGTCGTATTGGAGCAGTAGTCGATGTGGTAGAACCACTCGTTGAGGCCCAGGCGCAGGGTAGAGGTCTTGAACTTCTTGTTGAGCTCGGTGGTGAAGAGCGCCTCGTCTATGGTACCGGCATTGAGACACGACATGCGGGTCTGCACGTACTGGCCGTTGTATGCCTTGGTCTGGCCGTCGATGTCGCGGTACATATAGTTATACAGCCCGTGGTTGTCGGCACTGTTGAGGTCGACGATGGACATCGGGGTCTGGTAGACCATGGCTCCGCGCGAGTGGTCGTACTTCAGCGTGGCCTTCCAGTTCAGTCCGTTGTCAAAGCGGTAGCTGTTCATCAGCGTCACCTCACTGGCCTTGTTCAGGCAGGCGTCGTAGAGCGTGGTCTGGGCCAGCTTGCCTGTGCGCATGTCACGATAGGTCATCTCGTTGTCGATGGGCAGATACGAGGTGGTACCCAGCTTGAATTTGCCGTACTCCTTCACGCTTCCGTCGCCCACATAGATGAACGGGGCGCTCTGTGTGGCGTAGTTGTAGACATTGTGGCTGTTGGCATACTTATACATGGCGGTAAACTCGCCACGTTCGTTGTTGTACTTCTTGGTGAGGAGCGCCTTGTAGATTTGCGTACGGTCCTGGTAGGGCGTAGACTTGATTTTGAACGTACCGGGGTCGAAGTCCTGGTACATGTTGACGCTGTAGAACCAGTCCTTACTCAGGTCACCGTTCATGTTGAGCGAGAACTCCTGCAATCCGAAGTGGTTGCTCTTGTAGTTGAGCGTTCCGTTGAAGCCCTTCTGACCTTTCTGGGTAAAGGAGTTGACGGCGTAGCCGATGTTGCCGGTGGTGATGGCAGTCTCGGCAATCTTGAGCAGACCCTGGTGGCTCAGGCTGGCATCGCCGCGCCAGATGGTGTTGACCGAGTGGGGATTGGTGGCATAGGTAACGGGCAGGCCGTTTTCCAGCACGTTGACATCGGCAGATGGCAGACCAATCTGAATCTCTCGAGGGCCGTTGGCACTGGCTGCGTTGAGCATCACGTTGCGGTTGCCCTCTTCCTTAGCGTTTGCATTTTCGTCCTGTGCATACGCTGCTGAAATGTTTACCATTGAAAGTGCAAGCACCATGGCTGCGAGCTTTCCATTGAATAAGGTATTCATAACCGTTTAGATTTTTAATTGTTGTTGATTGCGTTAAATTTCTGCTGCAAAGTTATCCAAACGGTTGGGAGACAACTATAACTGAAGGTTCATGTGATAACAAAAATCGTTCATTGTAACATAATTGTTATACAATGAACGATTTTTGCTGTGGTTGTCTATGCCTGGGTCGATAATCAGGCTATAATTTTTCCATTCCTATATATAAAGCGTGCGACGATGACGGCTGTCACCGCGTGTCGGGTCATGAGTTGGCTATGTCGCCCGGCAACATGCCGTATTCGTCCTTGAAACACTTGGTGAAGTAGGATGGCGCCGAGAAGCCCACCTCGTATGCCACTTCGGCGATGGTCATGCTGCGGCTCTCCAGCAACCGCTTGCCCTTGGCGAGGCGTGCCTTGCGCAGGATGTCGACCACCGACGAGCCCGTCATGGCTTTGACCTTGCGATAGAGCTGCACGCGGCTCAGACCTATCTCCTTGCCGATGTCCTCGACACCGAAGTCGCAGTCGGAGAGATGCTGCTGGATGATGGCGTTGAGCTGCTTGACAAACTGCTTGTCTCGGGCGTTGAGCTGTGTGGCCTCGACCTCGGTCTCTACATCTGCGGCACGCTGGTATACATGCTTGAGCAGCTTACGCTGCTTCAGCAGATTGTCGATGCGTGCCAGGAGCACCTTGCCGTGGAATGGCTTGGTGATGTAGGAGTCGGCGCCATGCTCATAGCCTTCTGCGCGGTGTTCCTCCAGGTTCTTGGCGGTGAGCATGATGACCGGGATGTGCGAGGTGGCGGTTCCGGTCTTGAGCTGCTCGGTAAACTCGAGTCCGTCCATCACCGGCATCATCACGTCGCAGACCACCAGGTCGGGTACCTCCCTGCGCGCCACCTCCAGACCCTCCTTGCCGTCGGCAGCCTCGATTACGAAGTAGGTGTCCTGCAGCAGCGTGCGCTCATACTGGCGTATGTCGTTGTTGTCGTCGATGATGAGTATCGTGGGCTTGTCGGCTTCTTCGCTCACCAGCTGTTGCACCTTGCCCTGCTGCTTGTCGCCGTCGTCGATGTATTGCAGCGCGGCCTCGTCGGCAGTCGGGGTGATGGTGTCGGTGTCGTCGGCTATCGGCGCGCCGTCGGCCTGATGGCGGGGGATGACCACGATGAAGTCGGCGCCCATGCCGGGACGGCTCTCCACCCTTGCCTCGCCGTGGTGGAGTTCGGCGAACGACTTGACCAGAGCCAGTCCTATGCCCGTACCGCTTGCGGCGCCCTTGAGCTGGAAGAACCGTTCAAACACCTTGTCCGCCTCTGCGCTGGCGATGCCCTTGCCCGTGTCGCGCACATCGATGCGTATGTTGTCGGCCTCGGCGGCGAGCGTCACATGGATTTCGCCTCCTGCCGGAGTGTATTTCAGTGCGTTGCTGATGAGGTTGAACACGATGCGCGCCACTTTCTCCTTGTCGGCGACCATCATGCGGTCGGTGTCGAAGCCTGTGGAGGCACAGTCCATCCTTATCTTCTTGCGCTCGGCAGTCAGGCGGAAGTCGTCGGTCCACACCCTCATCGCCTCGACGATGTCAAAGCGGCTGAGGCTAAGCTCCATCTTGCCGTTCTGTATCTTACGGAAGTCGAGGATATTGCCCACGAGCTGCTGCAGAGCCAGTGCGTTGCGCTGCACCATCTTGAGCAGTTCGCGGCTCCTGCCCTTGATGCTGGAGTCTTCGAGCATCATCTCCACAGGGTCGGCGATGAGCGTGAGCGGTGTGCGCAGTTCGTGGCTGATGTTGGTAAAGAACACCAGGCGCGAGTGGGTGAGCTCCATCACCTCCTCGTTGAGTCGCTTCAGCTCCTTGTTCTTCTCCTCCAGTTCTCCGTTGGCCTTGGCGAGCTGCTCGTTGAGTTTAGCCTTGATGATATATCCTCTGAAAATCATGGCGGCGGCGGTGACGCATACCAGGAGGAACGCTCCGAGGCCGATGAGCATTACCTTCTGCGCATTATAGTCGGAGAGGTATTGGTTGACCTGGTTGTGGAGCGTCTTCAGATTGCGTGACTGCCTCTCCGCATCGCGCGCCTCCATCAGCGTGAGCTCGGCGTTGGCCTTGGTGATGATGGATGTACTCAGATAGTTGTCCTTGTCAAAGGGCTTGTGGGTAAGTATCTTCATGGCGAGCGCTATCACCTGGTCGCCCTTGGTGGGGTAAAGGTATGACGCCTCAAGCACGCCGTCGCGCACCAGCTCCAGACCTCCGCCCTCGGTGGCGAGCCCATCCACGCCCGTATACTTGTATCTCTTGCCCACGCCCATCTGCTGCGCTGCCACATAGGCACCCCAGGCGAGTCGGTCGTTATGGGCGTAGACATAGTCGAAGTCCTGCGTGCGCTTCAGGATGCGCTTCATCGCCTGGATGCCGCTCTCCTCCTTCCAGTCGCCACCCTCCGACACCACCACCTCTATGCCGGGATAGGACTTGACGGCATCCATAAATCCGCGATGACGCTCCAGGGCTGGCGACGAGCCTTCGAGGCCTGTGATTTCGACGATACGGCCCTTGCCGTGCAACTGCTGGGCGATGAACGTACCCATAGACTTGCCTATCAGATAGTTGTCGCAGCCGATGAAGGCAGTATACTTGTCAGAGTTGGTCTTGCGGTCGTAGAGTATCACGGGGATGCCCTTGTCGTAGGCTCGCTCTACGGCCTTGGATATCGGGCTCAACTGGTTGGGCGACACCACCAGCAGGTCGACGCCCTCGTCGACAAACTGGTTGATCTGCTTGTTCTGCAAGACATTGTCGTCGTTAGACGAGGCGAGCTTCACGATGATCGAGTCATTGAGAAACTCGCCCATCTTGAGCTCGTCGTTCAGCTTGTTGCGCCAGATGTCTTCAGAGCATTGCGACACGCCGATGACAAAAGGTCGGGGCTTGCCGGTGCAGGCTGCGAGCAGCACCACGCAGGCAATGATCAGCAGGGGGATGGTGATGAGATACTTCTTCATGTCCAAAAGGGTATAAGTATATAGTTGCCAGCTGCAAATATACGACAATTTTCAGAGATAGAGACGACTAAGGCGAGAAAAGAGTGGCTCCCGCCGATATCGGCGATGGTCAGCCCGTGGGTAGAGGTACCCTCCAGCTCGCCCAAGGTACCCTCCAGCGTGCCCAAGGTACCCTCCAGCTTGCCCAAGGTACCCTCCACGCCGCTGGAGTTACCCTCCCTGTCGCCGCCCTACGCAAAAGCCTCACCCTGGGTAGTATGCTGCCATTGGAAGGCTGCCGGGCTGGGCGTCCGGGACATACTGCTCGAGGTGAGGCTTGGCTGCTATGGTCTCCGGTCGCGTCTTCATGACGGTGGGCCGGACTTGGGAGCTTCTGTTACTTCTTCTTTATCTCGTAACCTATCTTCCTGAAGGCGGCGACATAGTCTTCGTACTTGGCCTTCTTGCCGTCGTAGATGATGGTGACCCGCTGGTCGTCGACCGAGGTCTCTATCTTCTTTGTGCCCTTGACAAAACGGATGTTGCTCTTGATTTTGTTCTCACAGTTCTGGCAGTGCATCTGCGGCAGAGTGGTTACGGTGAGCGTGTCGGCCGGTGCCTTGGCAATCATGTTGCCCGCTGTCGCAAGCAACCATGCCATTAAAAGATACTTCTTCATGTTCTATAGTTTTTTGAATGATTTGTAGCGTTATAGCTTTTCCAGTTTGAACCTCAGTCCTATATAAGCCATCGCTCTGGTTACCGGTCCCCACACCTGAGTGGCGTCGAAGCCGGCATCCCAGGGATGGTGGGCACCCTGGATGGGGTTGGCAATCTTGTAGTTGGTAAGATTTTCGCCACCGACATAGAGGCTGATGTTGCGGAATTCCCTTGTAATCTGCGCCTGCAGCTGGAAGTAGGCGGGGTAGCGGCTCTGGTCGTAGAGGCGTCCACCTCCATTGAGCTGGCCCGTCACATCAAACTGCCAGAGTTGAAGCGGCGTCTTGTAGGAGAGCGTGAGCAGCCCCTTGTAGCGCGAAGTGAGCGGCTTGGCTTGCCTTGCTCCGTCGTAGGTACAACGGACATCGTTCAGGCGGAAAGCGGCAGTGGCCGACATGCCGTCCCAGAACGGATAGGTGGCATCGACCTGCAGCGTGTGGCTATAGCTTCTGCCGTCAAGGTTCTCAAACGAGAGCGTGTGGGCACCCCGGGCTCCGTCGAAGTTGATGACCATCTGGTTCAGGAAGTCGGTGTAGTAATACTCTGCGTTGAGCTCGAGTGTGCGCTCGGCCACGGGCAGGTTCAGACCTATGGATAATCCCATGTTCCATGCCTCCTCCTGCTTCAGGTCTGGACTTACGATGACCTCTCTGCCACTTGCCAGCAGCGCTGTGTTCTCTGCCAGGGCGTGGGGTGACCGATAACCCTTGCCTACCGATGTGCGGAGGGTCACCACATCGGATGGAGAATACTTGAGGTGCAGTCGGGGCGTGATGAAGGTGCCGTAGAGACTCGAGTGGTCCCATCTCACGCCGGGCATCACCGTGAGGCGGTCGCCCAGCTTATAGGTGTACTGGGCGTAGACGCCCGGAGTGGTCTCGCGGGTCACCCGGCTCGCGGCGTCGGGCAATGTACCGAGCGGGTTGAAACGCTCGTCGTAGTTGTCGTGGTTGAGCGACGCCCCGACGCTGATGTTGTGATGGTCATCGATGTCGGTCTCAAACATCAACTGGGCATAGCCGTTCTTCTGGGTCACATCGTAACGGGTGAGGCCGAAGCCATAATCGGCGTCGTGCCACGAGCCGTGCAGCATGAGGGCTATCGACGTGTTGTGGTCGGCGTTCAGGGTGAAGCCATTCTTCCACTGCATCTCGTATCGGTCGGTCTCTACCGCTGTAGCGTAGAGTGGCGCTGATGAGATGGTGGCGTGCTTGGCGCTCTGTCCGCCTCGGCGCTCGTCGTGGAGCCCCCGCAGCAGCAACTGGCTAATCCAGCGCGGCGAGACATAAGCCCAGCGGTGCATCAGGTTGTATTGGCGCAGCTTGGGCATATCCATAAATCCGTCGCCATTGCCGTCGTGGTCCATCTGTCGGTTCTCGAAGTGCAGCAGAGTGGCTGTAGACAGTCGGCTGTTGAGGTGTATGCTTCCATCGAGGTTGACCTCGGTCTTCAGTTCACTGTCCTGATAGACATTGGCCCTCACCCCATCGGTACCCTGTGGTTTGAGAAACTCTATATTTATCTGGCCCGTGGTGCTCTCATATCCGTTTTTGACGCTCGATGCCCCCTTGCTCACCTGTATCGACTGCATCCAGGGTCCGGGCACATAGCCAAGACTGTAGGGGAGTGCTGTGCCGCGCAGATTGGGTATGTTTTCGGTGAGCATCTGGACATAGGTGCCGCTGAGTCCAAGGAGTTTTATCTGTCGGGCTCCCGTGGCAGCGTCGCTGTAGCTTACATCGACCGAGGGGTTGGTCGTGAACGACTCGCCCAGGTTGCAGCAGGCAGCGCGTATCAGTTGGCCCTGACCAATGAGGTCGGTATTGTCCACGCGGTAACGTGCCTTGATGCCCTTGGTGGCTTTGACCACCACCTGCTTGAGGTCGTGGGTCTGGGTGGTAGTGTCCTGCTGTGCCGAGAGGGTCTGGGTCGCCAGCATACCTACCAGTAGTATAATCAATGTTCTTTTCATCTGTGTAGACTTTTTCCTTACAAACAATCTCTTTATCCTTAATGCCGGTATCTATACCTTTTATAATGCATCGAGGGCAGTACGCCAGTGTATCTCCAGCTCGCGAAACTCCCGAGGCGTCATCCCCGTCACCTGCTTGAACTGCGAAGACAGATAAGTGGGTGAACCGTACCCCAGCCGGTAGGCTATCTGGCTGGTAGTGAGGCTGCTGTAGCATAGCAGCTCCTTGGCGTACTCGACGCGATGGTGGATAGCGAACCTCTCGATGGTGATGCCGCGCACCTCGGAGAACAACTTGCTCAGGCTGCTGTACTCCCGATGGAGCCGACAGGACAGATAGTCTGACAGCTTGGGTCGCACGGAGTCCATCCTTACCCATGCCTGTACGGCTATGCGTATCTGCTCGACCAGTTGGCTGCGAGGGTCGTCAAGGAGTTCAAATCCTATGGCGTGCAGACGCTCTGCCACGGCATGGCGCTGGCTGTCCGAGAGATTTTCTGCCGTCTCCGCTTCTCCCAGAGTTATCGACATGACCGTCAGGCCTTCAGACATGAGTATATCCTTGACTGCGCTGATGCAGCGAGGGCATACCATATTCTTTATCAATAGTTTCATCGATGTCTATAGGTGCTTCTGTTCTTATCGTGTGCAAAGGTAAATCTTTTCGCGTTAATATTTGTACAAAATTAAGGATAATGTTTTCAATTTTTTGAGCATCAACACATAGACAGTCCCATGCTGCAGCGTTGACGGGGGATAGCGGAGCATGATGGTGCAGACGATTACGCCAGAGGGAGCAATGGCTGCGGCGCGCGCGATGAAGGACTTGGGCGTGAGGGAGGCTCGGGTGCCCACTGATGTGGCTGCCGCCATCCCCGCGATAGGGATAAAAGAAAAGGAGGTGGCTTCAGTCGCTACCGAAACCATCTCCTTATAATTCTTGACCAAGTTGGCGCCTCAACGACGCCTCATGACCTGGGAACTATCCATCTGTAGCTCCATCGAGCTTATGATTTCAAATCCCCGACGGCCTCGAGAACACTTCACATTTACCTAAATTCCTCAGGCCGCCACAAAAAAAACTTAAAACTAACTAACTCTCCATCAGTGACTGTATTCCGTAAAATACTATTAATGTCCCTGCCTCTGCTCCTCATCCTCTCGGACTCAGGTAGAGATGTTATGAGAATGACGGAATAACTTTTATCCATTGCAAAAGTACTATTTTTGAGGGATATAATTGATTTTCATCAAAAGAAAATTCATGGTTTTGACAATTATTATAGTTTCCAGCGCGTTTTTTAGGGTTTCTGCGCATTTTTTTAGCCTCATTAATGTACTAAATGGTATCATTTGAGCGTTATACCTATAAGATATGAAATGGACAGACCGCATACGACAGGTAAAGATAGTGCTGGTGGTGATAGCCATACTGATGGCTGTCGCCTCGGTGATGGTGTCTCATCGGCTGACGCGCGACCTCGAAGCCGAGGAGCGCAACAAGATGGGGGTGTGGGCAGAGGCTATGCGCTCGCTCAACACCGCCGACGAGAACACCGACCTCAATCTGGTGCTGCGCGTGATAGACGAGAACCACACCATCCCCGTCATCGTGCTCAACCAGCAGGGGAGGGTGCAGACGGTGCGCAATGTGGATACTGGTCGCCGCCACGATGCCGACAGCACCGCCTATGTCGCGCAGATGGCTTCGCGGCTCAAGGCGGGTGGCCACTACATCCGTATCTATCTCGACGAAGACCATGCCGATGGCTATATCGACGTGTGCTATGACGACTCGCTCACGCTGAAACGCCTTGCCGTCTATCCCTATATACAAATAGGTGCGGTGTTGCTCTTTGTGGGTGTGGCGGTGATAGCCCTGCTCACCTCGAAGCGGGCCGAGCAGAACCGCGTGTGGGTGGGCCTGTCCAAGGAGACCGCCCACCAGCTGGGTACTCCTATCAGCAGCCTCATGGCGTGGGTCGAGATACTGCGCGAAAACTATCCCGACGACGACTTGATACCCGAGATGGACAAGGACGTGAAGCGTCTGCAACTCATTGCCGACCGCTTCTCCAAGATAGGGTCGCTCCCCGAGCCTGTGCCCGTGAGCCTTGACACCACGCTGAGTCACGTGGTCGACTATATGGACCGCCGCACCTCGCGCCGGGTGGTCATCAGCGTAAGCCATACCCAGGGCGACCAGACGGTGAACCTCAACGCGTCGCTCTTCGAATGGGTCATCGAGAACCTGTGCAAGAATGCTGTCGACGCTATGGGCGGCGACGGCGGAAAGATAACCATTACTACTGGCACTTCGCCCAAGGGCGTGTGGATAGAGGTTGCCGATACGGGCAAGGGCATCCCCAAGAAGGATGTGGGCAACGTGTTCCGCCCCGGATTTACCACCAAGCGTCGCGGATGGGGACTGGGCCTTTCGCTCGCCAAGCGCATCGTCGAGGAATACCACCACGGCCGCATCTATGTCAAGAGTTCCGAGCCCGGCGTGGGCACCGTGTTCCGCATCGAGCTGCGGCAGTGCTGAGCAAGTCACGCCGCAGCCCGTCGCGACTATGCCCGAGGTGCGCACCATGCCCTCTGCCATGCCCTTTTGCCCCAGCCCGCTGTGGTTTTGGGCTTATTCCATTATTTTTTAGCGTTTTTGCTTTCCCACAAGTTTACTTTTTACTACCTTTGTCGGTTGAAACGTTATTGGTATGAACTGGATTACTGAAATACTGACCGGCAACTCGCCTGTACACACCATCATCGCGCTGTCATTGATATGCGCCTTGGGCCTCGCCTTGGGCAAGGTGCGCCTGATGGGCGTGTCGTTGGGCGTGGCTTTCGTGTTTTTTATTGGTATTCTTGCCGGACATATCGGCGTGACCGTCGATGCCGAGAGTCTGGCTTACGCCGAGACCTTCGGACTGGTCATCTTTGTCTATATGCTGGGTCTCAGCGTGGGCCCCAACTTCTTCGGTTCGCTCCGTCGTGAAGGACTGTCCCTCAATCTGTGGTCTTTGGGCGTGATACTCTTGGGTACGCTCTTCGCCATCGTGCTGGTGCCGCTCACCGGAGTCAATCTGCCCGACATGGTGGGTCTGCTCTGCGGAGCCACAACCAATACCCCTGCGCTGGGTGCCGCCCAGCAGGCGCTGCATCAGGTGGGCAAACCCGCCGGGTCGCTCGCCTTGGGTACCGCCGTCACCTATCCCTTCGGTGTGGTGGGCGTCATCCTGGTGATGGTGGTGCTGCGCCGCTTCCTGGTGCGCCCCGCCGACCTCAAGGTGCGCTCGCGCGACGAGGCCGACCATACCTATATCGGCGAATATGAAGTGGTGAACCCCGCCCTTGACGGCAAGAAGGTTGAGGACTTCGCCCAGAGTTCCCACGAGCACTTCATCATCTCGCGCATCTGGCGTGGACAGGAGGTGATTGTACCCTTTGCGCAGACCGTGCTGAAGATGCACGACAAGCTGCTCGTCATCACCAACAAGCACGACCGCAACGCCATGGCCATCCTCTTCGGCCACGAGTGTGATACCAACTGGAACGAGGGCAAGATAGACTGGAACCATATAGACTCAGAAGTGGCGAGCCGCACCATCGTCGTATCGCGCAAGGTACTCAATGGAAAGCATCTGGTAGACCTCCAGCTGCGTTCCACCTATGGTGTCAACGTGAGCCGTGTCTTGCGCGGCGACCTGAAGCTCCTCGCCACCGACGACTTGCGCCTGCAGTATGGCGACCGTGTCGTTGTCGTCGGTACTCCCAAGTCGCTCGACAATGTGGAGAAGTTCATCGGCAACGGAGTGCAGACCCTCAACGAGCCCAACCTCGGCAGCATCTTCCTTGGCGTGGTGCTCGGTCTGCTGCTTGGCTCCATCCCCATCGCCATCCCCGGTGCCGCAGCCCCCGTGCGCCTCGGCATAGCCGGTGGCCCCATCATCATGGGTATCATCGTCGGCGCTCTTGGCCCCAAGGCCCACTTCATCTCCTACACCACCCGCAGCGCGTCGCTCATCCTGCGCAAGTTCGGGTTGTCGCTCTACCTCGCCTGTCTGGGTCTCGAGGCTGGCAAGGACTTCTTCCATACGCTCATCCGACCCGAGGGCCTCATGTGGATAGGTATCGGTGCGCTGCTCACGCTTATACCTATATTAATAATAGGTATCATCATGCTGCGCATGCACCGCTACGACTTTGGTACCATCTGCGGCGTGCTCTGCGGCAGTATGGCCAACCCCATGGCTTTGGGCTATGCCAACGATACGCTTCAGGGCGACACCTCTTCGGTCAGCTATGCGTCGGTCTATCCCCTCGGCATGTTCGTGCGAGTCATCATCGCCCAGATTATCATCATGTTCTTTGTCTGAACCGCCGTCGCGGCTTCAGCCCGGCGCCACCATACGCAGAAGGCCCGCTTTCCCTTGTGAGGAGAGCGGGCCTTCTGTCTGTCGGGTCAGAACGGTGGCGGCGAGCAGACCGTCATGGGCTTGCCCGTGACGGGGTGGATGAAGGAGAGCGACTGCGCATGCAGGTAGAGGCGGTCGCCGCCATGACCGTAGAGCGGGTCGCCAAGGATGGGGCGGCCGAGACCGCGGCTGTGGGCGCAGTGTACGCGCAGCTGATGGGTGCGTCCCGTGAGCGGATGCAGCTCCACGCGGTCATCGCCGGTCATGCGGTATCGGGTGTGGGCGTCCTTGCCTTCGGCGTCGTCTACCCGCTGCCGCGGACGGTCATCGGCGTCGGGTGCCAGAGCCAGCCTTATCTCGCCCTCGGCAGCCACGGCGGTGCCTGAAGGCTCGAGCCGCGCCACATAGGTCTTGTCTATCTCGCGGCTGGCAAACTGGCGCTGCAGCCGGTGGTAGACCTCGGTGGTGAGCGCCACTATCATCAGTCCGCTGGTGTCCATGTCGAGCCGGTGTACCACCATAGGTCCCGTGGCATGAGGATGACGCCGGCGCATGATGGATGCCACCGACTCGCGTTCCTGTCTGCCCGGCACGCTCAGCATGCCAGCCGGCTTGTTTACCACCACGAGCCACTCGTCTTCATAGACGATGTCCAGCCGATGGTCGTCGGGCGCGTCGTCGCTGTCTTCCACCTCTATTCCTTGCAGCATGTAGCTCAGCACGGGCCTGCACTTGCTCTGGCAAGCCGGGTAGTAATGCAGGTGATGGCGTATCTCTCCCTCGGGACTCTCGCCCCACCAGAACATCGCCATGCACAGCGGGCGCAAGCCCATCCTGTAGGCATATTGCAGCAACTTGGGCTCGCAACATTCGCCCGTGCCGCCCGGTGGGGTGAGGTAGGGACGCTGCGGGTCGTAGTGGGCAAAGATGTCGGCGATGGAAGCCTCTTCGCCACGGCCGTTGCGCATCACAAAGCGGTCGAAGAGCCAGTGCTGCAGGCTGTCGCTCATCTCGCGTCGCCTGGCGATGAGCCGCTGTCGCTCTTCGCGCTCCCTCTCCTGTCGGCGGTTTACCGCGCCGATGACCACAGTCCACCGCTCTCTGATGCGGCGCAGCTGCGCCTTCTGGTACTGGCTCTCGCGGACGAGTCTGCGCGTCGTCTCTTCATCGGCGGTGGGGCGCAGCAGGTCGCGGCGCCGCTTGGACTGCTCCATCGTCTTGCGCCAAGCCTCCACACGGCGGTCGCGACAGGCTTCAATCACCTGGCAGCGCTCTCGGACGAGGCTGCCATTGTCGGCATCCATGGCCTTGAGGCTGTGGTTGATGGCGCTTATCTCCCGCTCGGTCTGCTTGAAGTGTCCGGTGGGCGCGAGATAGTCGTAGACCGGCGGCACAAAGTCGTCGGTGAGCGGATAGCTGCCGCCCAGCTGTCCGCTGTAAGCCTGCAGATAGCCCAAGTCGTCGCCCCGCCTTACCACCAGCACGCCAAACATCTTGCCCCGCTCTTCGGGGTATCTGCTCATGATTTCCGGCAGACTGCGCTGCAGTTCGCCGGCAGCGGCGATGCACAGCGCATGGGGCTGGTAACTGAATGGGTCGTTCATGCGCGCGGGTGGCGCAATGGTAGTATTGAGTATATGAAATAGCATGATTGTTGTCGTCTCTGTCGTCAGCCCGCCTGTCGGGCTGCGGGTTGTGGCACCGTAGGCAGTTTACCTGGCAGCCTTGACCACCTTTCTCCCGCCCACGATGTATACGCCCTGCGGATAGCCCGTGAGGTTGACCGCCTGGCCCTCTATGCGCGCCGTGCCCACCTTGACTCCCGTGAGGGTGTAGACCGCCACGGTCGAGCCTTCAGCCCATGTGGCGTCGATGCCCGATGTGGTGCCTTCTATCACGATGCACTCTCCCTCGGCAGGCTCAGCTGTCGGCACAAAATATGCGCGGAACGGCGCTATCTGTGTCGCCTCGCTGTGGTAGTCGAAAGCGTTGCTGTGGGTGTTGAGTGTGAAGCTGGCTGCCACCGACGGACTGTAGGTGGTGCCCTTGAAGCGGTAATCGTCGGTCTCGGCGCTCAGGCGTTGCGACGCGTCTATCTGCGCGTTGACGGCGCTGAAGGTGAGCGTCTTGCCCTTGAGCGTGCCGGCACCCTTGATGACGAAGGGCTCGGCGGCGGTAATGGCTGCTGCGGGTTCGAATATCGGGGCGAGCGTCTGGTTCTGTCCCGCATAGCGTCGCAGGTAGAGACGGCTCTGGTCTATGCTCACCCGCTCACCCTCGCAACTGATGTCGGTGGGGGCAAAGGGCAGCGCCAGCGTCTGCCAGTTGTTCTCGCTCTTTGCTTCGGCAGCCAGGGCGCGGCTATAGCTCACGCTGCCCGCCGTGAACGCCACGGGCGTCATAAAGGGATAGCCGTCGGTGAGTGTGATGCGGTCTGCGTAGGTGCCGCTCACCACGTTCTTGCCCGCCAATGTCGAGGGCACCGTGGCTGTGGCGTCTATGAGATACAGCGCATTGGGGTTGGTCGATGGGGCGATGGCGTTGATGCCCGTCACCCCACGCATATCTATCGCCATGGCACTGCCTCCGTCTATGGCGGCGGCAGGAACCTGTGCCGAGGTGGTGCCGTCGGCATGGTAGAAGATGATGCCAGGATGCTGCTCGCGCGAGTAGATGGCGTTGGGATTGTTGTTGTCGAGCGCCGATTTGGCTCCCTCATAGAAGAGTCGCAGCGCATACTTGTAGCCCGTCTGCAGGCCGTCGAAGCGGCATACTGAGCGTGTCTGCTCACCCGCTTTCACCTTGATGCTGATATACTTGGTGACCAGGGGCGACAGCGTGCGTCCGCCTATCTGCCCTCGGTAGAGCGTCACCACCACATTGCCGTTGTAGTCGGCTGTACCCTTGTTGTTCAGGATGATGGTGGCACGGCGGTAGTTGCCATACACCTTGTTGCCCACCATATTGTCGTAAGCCACATATCCCACTGAGAGGTTTACCGCGTGCGTGTCGGTCGTGGTGATGACTACCTGGGTCGAGCCCACCACCTGTGTGCCGTTCTTGTCGCGCGCGAGCCATATATAGTATGTTCCCGCAGGGGTGGGAGTGAAGGTCATGGTCACCTCGTTGTCCTTTCCGCCCACGAGCGATACGCCGCCTGTGCTTGCGGGCTTGCCTTTGGTTGAGGCGCTGGTGCTGGCAAAGAGGTAGAGGTCGCCTATATAGTCGTCGCCGGTATTGCTGATGACCGCCTTGACGTGTTGCTCCACGCCCGCCACGCGGTTGTTGATAAACGACCACTCCTTGACTCTCAGCTTGGCATTGTTGAGCGGATGGCGGGTCAGCGTCACCTTGCCCCCAGCCGATACAGCCTCGATATACTCATGACTTGCGTCGCAGCAAGCCGACCACTTGCTACCTCCTATCTGTTTCCAGATGGGAATGATGCGGTGGGTGCCGTCAGCGAGGTTGCTGACAGAGAAAGTCCTTTCGATTTCATAGTTATTCTGGAGCAACACCACGGAAGACGCCAGTTTGGTGATGGAGCCATTGGCTGCGATGACGCCTATGCCCACCGAGCCGGTCTGCGCAGAGCCTGTGAAATTGGTAAAGGTGGTTGAGATGGAGCTGCCCTTCACGCTGATGTTTCGTACCGAGAGCGTCGGCGTGCCGTCTATGCCGCTGTCTATCCCGTCGTTAGGCTTCACCCCGATGATGGCTTCCTGCTCCAGGGAGAAGCCCTTGCCGTTGGCGGTGCTCACGCCGGTGGCTTCCGACTGGTAGAGCACACTGATGCGGAAATATCCGTTGCTCGAACCGCCCCAGCCCCAGTTGACATGGAAGAGGTCGGCGGTGTCGTAGCCGTCGATGACGAAGGCGTGGCCGCCGCGTAGGGTCGAGTTGGCACGGTAGCCCACGGGCCTGCCCTCGACGACCTCGCGGTAGAGCAGGTCTGTCCATTCGGTTTGGGTGTAGTTGGTGCGGCACACGTTGCGTACGGTCTCGTCATAGCCCATCTTGTCGCGCAGCAGCTGTACGCCCATCTGCATGTTTGACGCCGAGGCTGCGCCATACGCCATCTGGCATCCCGTGCCCACGATGACCATGAGCTGTGCCACGGCTGTCTTTTCTGCCTCCGTGTTGGCTGCCGAGTATGTATTTCTGATGTTGTTCCAGTCTATCTTGGTGCCCTTGGCTACGGCATCCATCCTGATGCTCTTGCCGCCGCTGGTGAACGAGTAGGAGGGGATGTCTGCCATCGTCGCCGACGGGTAGCGATAGTACGCCATCATCTGTCCCAGCGCCGTAGCCACACATCCTGTGGCCGACCGGGCGCCGCTCGACGAACCGTCGCTGTTGTTGTAGACGGGGCACAGCTGGTTGTACGGGTCTTTCTGGTTCCACGCCGTGGGCAGCAGGGGCGCCACGAAGCGGCGCGAGGGATGAGCCACCTGCGCCCTCATGGCGCTGGCGCTCTGCGACGCCTGCCCAGCCTCGGGCAGCGAGTCGAGCGCCTCTATCTGGTGGCGGTAGTCGGCGAGCATTTCGCGCAGGGCGTCGGGCAGGGTTGCCTCGTCGTAGCTGCCGCTGTCGGTATAACCCAGTATGCTGGGCACGCGGTCGTCGCCGGCGATGATGACAAATCCGCCGCCGTTTTCTACATCGTATATGTAGTAAGGTGCGTGGGTCGAGGTGCTCCCCTTGACCTTCAAGGGTGCTGTCGGGGTGACTATCTGCTTGCCGCGCTGCGTGGCAAAGATCTGTGCCGTGGCGCGGGCGGTGCGGGCGTCGATGGGGGCGGCTGTGGCAGCCAGTGTCGATGCCAGCCATGCCACCATGACGATCGTGATAAATCGGGATATGCGCATATCAGTTTGTGTTTTAACGGTTAGTGGTGCGCCCGGCGTGTTGGCCACAGGCGCGTTGTACGCCACAAATGTACAAAAAAATAGCAAACCAACTGCGGTTGCCCCCATATTTTTTTTGATTTTTTCTCCCGTTTCCGCCGCCACATTCCTGTTTCCGCCGGTCGTCGATGGCGGCAGCGGCGGGCAACTCCGCGCCATCCCCATCTGCGGCGGCGGGCGTGACAGCCCCATACGCCCTCATGCTGAGCACTTTGGTTGCCGCCGTCGTCATGACTGTCGGCTCGTAACGGAAGGCACGGGCTCACGTGCCTATTGAAACGAGGGCTCGTAACAATTGTCACGCGCGCTCGTGCCTATTGTTACGAACCCCTGAAAGCGGTCGCGGCGCCGCTGGGGTAGCCGGCGGTGGCAGCATCGGTGACCGCCGTCACGACAAGTGGTGCTGGCAGCGTCGCCACGTACGGCGCGGTGGGGCTGTCGGTAGGCGCCGTGGGGGTACACGAACCATAACAGATGCCATATCTGATGGTACCCTTGCCATTACAGTTTGTACAACGAGGCTTCTTTGATGAATATGGATTGTATCCTTTTCCACTACGTCCGCCACGAACCTGTCGACCTGAGCCACTTGACCACAACGGGGGGCAGCAGGCTGCATCTATATTATTTTCTCCCCCAGCCATCACTTTTCTGCCATTTTTCTTTGCGCGTGTGTACATTATTATTATATTTGCAATGTAAACATCTTAACCCCAGTCCATGCGCCGCCAGATTGTCATAATGCTGTTGGGGCTCATGACCACTCTGAGCCTCTCTGCTTTCGCCATTGCCGGAAGCAGAAATACTAATGGTCACGAAACCACACGACAGGACTTCTTCGCCTATGACCGACGAGGCAATCTGCTGTCTACTGCCATTGGCGGTGGTATGCCTACTGCCTATCGTTGGAATACCGAATCATCTACTCTTGCTGCATCACTCGCTGGCGGTCGTGAAACTGCTTCTGAGAGAGCTGACAGTGTAATGACAACGTTCTACACCTATGAACCGCTGGTGGGTTGTACCGGTATCACACGACCCGACGGCAGGCATACAGAATACGACTATCAGGGTGGGCGCCTTAGTGAAATCACCAATAACAGAGGAGAGCCTACCAACAGCTACGACTATTCGCTTTATGACGGAAACGGAACCAACCATATAAGGCAGACAACACATTTGGACTTGGGGCAGCATGCACTCATCACCGATAACTATTACGACGGATTTGGTGCCGAGGTCAATAACATACAGAGACATCATAGTCCTTCGGGCAAAGACATCGTTACTGTCATCGGATATGATGCTATAGGACGGAAAACCGAACAGTGGCTGCCTGTTCCGATGGCTGGTTGTGACGGCATTGTTACAAATGTCGGTCTGCATACTGCATCAGCACAGACTTATTCTGACAGCCATGCTGTGATGCGCTATCAATATGAACCCCAATCGGGAGGTGAACTCACAACCACTATCCCCGCGGGCGAAAGCTATTACAACCATCCGGCCACGGTACAGAAACTCTGCTCAGACCCGTCAAAGGCAGAACTCTGCTGTCGTCGTTTTATCCTTAGTGGCGACTACAAAGTCAAAGCGGAAAAAAACTATGAAGCTGGTGAGCTGGATGTGGTTTTATCAACCGATGCCGATGGGCGCCGTCAATGGACATTTACCGATTGGCGCGGGCAGAAAGTGCTTGACCGTCGTGATACGGGCTCAGGTATGGCTGACACCTATTATATATATGACCCTGTTGGCAACCTGCGCATGGTGCTGCCACCTGCCGCATCGGCTGTACTCGCTGCCGGCAACGGCACGTATGACGCACGGACAGACCTGACGATGAAGCGCTATGCCTATGTATATCGCTATGACGAGCGGCTCAACTGTGTAGAAAAGCGCATGCCTGGATGCGAACCGATACGCTACGCATACGACCGTACAGGGACCAAGGTCTTCTCGCAGGACGGTAACCAGCGACAGCGCGGTGTATGGAGTTTCGCACTGCTTGACAGGTTTGGCCGTGAAGCCGTAACGGGTGAATGTCAGAATCCGCACTCTGTCGCCTTGGCAAAAAAATGGGTTCATGTGGATAAGCCTGACTTTGCAGCGAGAGAGAGTACGCTCGGAGGAAGCGGGTATCGGAGTAATGTAAACTTAGGCAATGTCCGCCTGCTCACAGCCAACTATTATGACGATTATACATTCATATCTGCATTATGTCCCGACCACAATCTGCCTTTGCCGACAACCTCTGGACTGAGAGGCTTGCAGACAGGTAGCATCAAGGCAGTAGGCAACACCATGGACTACAATACGACGCTGATAGGTTACGATGATGAAGGGCGCATAAACTTCACACAATCGGCAATCGCAGGGCGCACTATGACAGAAGAAAAAAACTATACGCTGGATGGTCGTGTCAGCCAGATACGGAAAGAGACCACAGAAGCCGATGGCAACCGTCATACCGAGACATACAGCTACAGATACGATGCCCAGGCACGGCTGCTCAAGGTTACGCACTCGCTTGACGGAGGCGCTGAAATGATACTGTCGGACAACGAATATGACGAGCTTGGACGACTGCTGACAGACCGGCGTGAGGGCAGTGGTCTGCTCACCGCACGTTACAGCTATGACATCCACTCGCATATTCGAGAGATGGCATCTCCGCTCTTCTGCCAACGGCTGTTCTATGCCGAGCCCTCCGAAGGTGGCATACCTCTCTATGGCGGAGCGATATCGGGTATGGACTGGCAGACGATAGGAGACTCGGTGCGCAGTTACCGCTATCAGTACGACGGACTGGGCCGACTTACGTCTGCCGACTATCTCGAGAGCGGACATTCTTCAGACCGATATGTCACGGAGTACAGCTACGACCTGATGGGCAACATCCTTACCTTAAGTCGCAGCGGCAAGGTTTATGATGATATATATGGCGTCACCGATGACCTCACATATCAGTATGACGGCAACAGACTGATACGGGTCACCAATCATGCAGCCGACACTCCGGCTTACAAGGATGCCATGTATTATGTAGACGGAGCCGACCTTGACACAGAACGCACCTATGATGCCAATGGCAACATGACCAGCAATGCAGACAGCAGAATTTCGCGCATCAGTTACGATGCGCTCAATATGCCATGCAGGATAGACTACATTGACGGCAGCCACATAGACTATACCTATGCTGCCGACGGAGTGAAGCAGCGCGTAGATTATTATCTCAACCCTTATACCAGCAGTTTGCCCGATGATGATTTGGGTACAGCCTGTGACAGTTCTCTGCTGGTCCATACCTGGCGCGAATATGCAGGCAACTGCGTATATGTCTGCGACACGCTCAGCATGATACTCATCGATGGAGGCTACATTACATTCGATTACGCCACACATAAGCCCATCTATCACTACTATCTCAAGGACTATCTGGGCAACAACCGCATCACCGTCAGTCTTGCCGATGGCCACATAGAGGATGTGAACCACTATTATCCATTCGGCGGGCTGATGGGCGACAGCCGCAATGCCACCACCCAACCCTACAAATACATAGGCAAAGAGCTCGACCGCACCCATGGTCTCGACTGGTACGACCACGGTGCACGCCACTACGACCCCGTGACAGGGAGGTGGAACACCATGGACCCGATGTGCGAGAAGTACTACGGCACGTCGCCCTACGCATCGTGTGGAGATGACCCTGTGAACTATACTGATATTACTGGTGATACTATAGATATGAAGCAAGTGCTAATTCTTGACAAAATCTACAATACGAATGTAAACGATAAAATAAACACAGACCTTTCTTTTTTAACAGGATTAACTATTTCCACTTCTCCAAATGGTGTTATGACATATGCTAAAGACAATGAAGGGCATCCCATTATTAACTCCGTAGAATCATCTAGTGCAATAGCCAGAGAACAAATTATAAAACTTATAAATGGAGGAAATATTTCAATAAAATTTTCCATGGAAAAGAATTCCGCAACCCCGCATGATGGGAACTGGATTAATTTGGGCTTTTCACAAATAACATCTTTTATAAAGAACTCTAACAATGTAGATTCTAGAACTTTGGGATGGGGAATGACTTTCTTACATGAAAGTTTTCACACCTCGGCTGGAGGGGCATTCAAAGATCTGTCAATACCTTTTCAAACGGGTGATGTTGTTGATAGGATGAATGCTATACGCCAAGAATTAAATACAGTGGGACTTAATATGGGCAATAGGGAAAGTTATCCAAGTATATCTATAGGGGGAATTAAGTATATTCCATTTGACAAATCATCTGCAAGACACCTTAAAGATGGTGATGTTCCACTAAGAAATAACAAATATATATCATACAAATGAATAGAACAATAGTTGTCACATCAATATTTCTGTTTTCTCTTTCGCTTTTTGGAAAAGGAAGAACAGAACTTATATATGGTAACATATACAAAAGTATTATCACAGACCTAAATTTACCACAGAACTCCATATATGTGACGGATACACTAATAAACCTAAAAGCAAGTGCTTTTTATTTTGAAAAAATAGTAAAAAAACATGCCGATATTAAAGATGTCAAATACTTGCAGTGGGTTTGGTATTCTCCCAAATACAGCAAAGAATTAAACTATCTGCAACAAAAAGCAAGTAGTTCGAACGCATACATTGT
>NZ_NPJL01000028.1:0-464 GCF_002251325.1 Prevotella sp. P4-67 | reverse complement strand
CCTGAACCATTTTTGCCCAGTCTTTTTCTGGTTCCTCAAGGAAAGTATAGCAGTTCACATAATACATGAGCATGATTCTTACCATTGATGCCAATCCAGAAAAGCTCCAAGAGCGTTTGATGCGCTTTTTTATGACCATCAGAAGGAGATTGGCTATTAGGGTGCCCCAAATCTGTATCTTGATGGCGTTGGCGCTCTCCCCATAGAAGTATTTCAGCGGGAAATTTTGTTTCAACTGCTTGAACAGCAACTCTATTTCCCATCTTTGGCGGTATATGTCGATGATGTCTTCCACCTCCATGGTCATGTCGTTGGTGAGCAACGATATGACTTTCGCCTTTTTCTTCGCAGGATCGACATAGGTGACAATACGGGCCTTGTGTTTGATATTCTCTCCGCCCTTTATATGTTTCCTGAACTCCACGACCTGGACTCTACACTCCATGAGGCCGCACGGCAACATG
>NZ_NPJL01000027.1:0-45782 GCF_002251325.1 Prevotella sp. P4-67 | reverse complement strand
TCTCTTTCTGCAAATCGCCTAAATAAGGCTAAAATAGACAGAAAATAAAGGGTAAAACAGCTATATCTCCGTCATCAACTTTCAATTTGATAGTGGGTTTTAGTTTTTCAGTGCCCTCCCTTGGGGAAGGCTGGGATGGGGCCCGTGGTCCTCCCCTTCCCCATTGCCACAATTCCGCACGAAAAAAGGACGTACCCTGATTGAGGATACGTCCTTTTCTTATTGTGTCGGGTCATTCTCCAGGAAAGACTTGGCATCTCTCCCGATGGAGATGACGGTCTTTTTATCTTACGGCAATCGCGCGAGACAGCTCACGGGTCTTGACTACATACACACCCTTGCTTACGGCAACGCGGGTAGAAGGCTCGGCCTTAACCTGCTGAACCAGACGACCGTCGACAGTGTAGATAGTAACATCTGCGCCAGCCATACCCTCGATTACGATGGCACCCTCGGTACCGTAGATGCGGCCCTCACCGATGGCGTTGTCGCCGATACCGGTGTTGAGAGATACCTGAGCAGTGTTGGAGAAGCTCGACTCACCTACGCTGAATACAGAGGTCACGTTGTAGCGGTAAACATCTTCGCCCGAAATCTTGTCGCTGTAAGTAGCGGCAGTGACGGGGCTCTCGTTGAGCTTGACACCGTTGCGATATACATTGTAACCCTCCAGAGTGAGGTTGGCCTTGTTAGAGGCAGGAGTACAGGTGATATCGTCGATGAGCAGCGCCAGCACATCCTTGGCATTGTAGTGGATAGCCACATACTTGGTGTCCTCGGGAAGTTGGAACTCATAGAAAGCGTAGCCGGCTTCGGGGTCGGTCTTGTAGCCTACAGGCACGTTCTCGACAGACTTGAAGAGGGTGAAGTCAGAAGGCTCCTTGCCGCTCTTGGATACCACGATGTCGAACGACTCGAGGCCGTACCTATTGGAGAGTGACTTGGCCCAGAAAGAGATGTACTTGTTGTTAGGAGCAAGTTCGGGAAGAATGAGGTAGTCATCATTCTGAACAGATGACCAGAAGCAGAGCGTCTTCTTGCCACTATGGGCAGCCATGATGCTAGTCTTGCTGTTGTATTTGTCGCAGTCGATAACCTGACATACCATACCCTGGCCGAGGTGAGGAATGCTCTGACCACCATCAACAGCGCCCCAGGTATAGTTTGTGGCCAGATGGTCGCAGTCGATGAGGGTATAGTCGCCGAGCGAGCCACGGTCTGTGGTGACAATCATCTCGTGAGTGGCTCTGTTTTCCTCAACCACGATACCGCCTACACTCCATGACTCGTAGCTCTCCATATCGTCGGTGCGCTCGGCATAGTACTCGGTAGTAGGAGCAGCCCAGTTGAGAGTCACATTGCCATCGGCCTTGGCAGTGGCCTTGAGGGCAGTGGGCTGGGGATACTTGGAAGGAGTAACCGCAGCTATCGCGGTCTTCTCGTTGTTAGCCTTGTTCTCGTCGTCGGCATAGACAACCTTGCACTTCACCTCGAGCTCTTCGGCGTCGAGCAGTGGAACGGTGATATCAATATTGAAGGTCTCCAGGGCATCAGCAGCCAGAGCGCTACCGTTAAGTGTGTTGACCAGTTCACCATTGACATAGCACTGCAGCTTGTATGCGCCTGCAGCCTTGAGACCGTTGTTGAATACAGAGACAGAAGCCTTGATGTCCGAACCAGCCTTGGCAGACTTGGGCAGCACGAGGCTCTGGACCGCGAGGTCATAGTCGAAGGTATTGCCCACGGTGACGTTATCTATGAAGAGAGGAGAGGCCATAGTCTTGTTGGTAGCCTCGATACCTATCTGCAGGTGGTCATAGGCCTTGTAGGCAGAGAGGTCTACGGTAGCGGCAGTCCACTTCTTAACTACTTCCTTGGGCAGAGTGGCCACGTCGGTCCATGTCAGACCGCAGTCGTTAGACACAGTAATCTTCAGGTCTGAAGCTGTATCAAAGAGATAGTACCACAGCTTGATGGTGGGTCTTTTCTCGGTGCTCAGGTCGATGATGGGCGTTGTGAGACGGGCGCCACCGGGGTTGCCGGCGCTATAACCTACCATACCGTTGTCGCCATCCTGAGACGATACGTTGGGAGCGAGGTCAGCTGTCAGCTGCCATACGTTGTTGCCCGATGTGGTGCTGATAAGCCAGGGCTTGGTAGACAGCCTTCTGTTGGCAAACGATTCCTTGAGAGGACACTTATAGCCATAACCGAAGGCAGAGGTGTTACTGTAAGCGGGGGCGCTGGTGCCATAGTCGTTGTAGGCATAGAGCACATAGGCGAGAGAGGTCTGCAGGTCAGAGAGATTAGGAGCGTCTACATGGGTGCAGGTGGTCAGGTCTGACTTGATCTTGGTCTGTGTCTCTGCATTGTATACAGAGTAGTAGATCTGAGTGGGGTCTACGTAGCCACCGTGCTTACCTGTGGTAGGAGCCTCCCAGGTGATGATGGTCTGCGAGCCCTTCTGTACCCACTGAACCTTGGTAGGAGCACCGGGAGCATCAGGACCTACCCAGCCCTTGGCGGTAGCCAGGACACCGGCGCCATAGGTGTTATGGCATACTACGCTGTACTCGTTCTCGCCAGTGGTAGGATTGGGGTCGCTTACCTTCACCTTCAGACCTACAGCCAGTTCTGCACCGTCTATAGTGGCAATCTCTCTGCCAGTGGTAAGATTGGTTACAACAGCCTTGGAAAGACCAAACAATGGGCCATTGCTGAAGTTTTTGGTAGGACAGGTGAACTCTACCTCGCTGGTGAGTGCGCCCTTTTCGCCGGGAATCACGGTGATGTCGGTAGCGGCACCAGGACTCTTGGTGTTGATGCCGTCAGAGAGTTTGAAGTCAGAGACAGCCAGGGCACCCTGATTCTTCTCAGAGGTGACATGGAGGCCGATATAGAAGAGGCCGGTCTCGTCGGCGGTAAGCCATTCGTCTACATAGCAGCCGGTAGAGGTTACCTTCTCGTTGCAGACCTTCTTGGTCATCGAGGCAGCTGTCTTCTCCTTGCCATACATTATCTCAAAGCGTTCCTGCTTGTTCAGGTCGCTTACCATGAGGGCCATGGTGAGGTGGTAGGCCTTGCCCTTCTCCAGTTTCACGATAGGAGAAACCAGCCAGTCATTGGCGTCTTTGTCCTTGCTGGCTTTGTAGAACACGTTCTTGCCGTTGCTTCTCCATGTGTTGCCGTCCTCATTGGCGTCGATGGTGGTAAAGAAGCCCATGCCATTTTCACCGAGGAAGCTGTTTTCGTAAGGCAGAGCCACACCGAGGTCTTCGCCGGCGAGCACGTCGTTAGAGGTCACCGCACCACTGCTCTTCACGCCGTCGGTGGCCATGAGCACGTAGTTGTAGTTGTTCATCGCGGTGATGGTCTTGTCGGTAAACGAGGTAGTGGTGAGGTCTGAAGCTACAGTCACGTTGTCGGGCTGGCGTACCAGCGAGTACTTGATGGCTGCAGTGTTGATATATCCGCCGTTGACGCCTTCTGTGACGGCATCCCAGCTGATGGTAATCTCATTGGAACCCTCGGCCTTGACTGCCTTGAGGTTGGCAGGAGTCTTGGGAGAGTCCTGACCGATATACTTTTCGATATAGGTGGTCAGACCGCTGGCGCCGTCGAGTTTGGCACAAACGGCAAACTTGTACTTGCCGTCGGCAGGCACGGTAACGGGCACTTCGACCTCGGCACCGGGGGCGCCTTCGCCGGTCTTGTACTCAGCGTCGTTGAGGAAGAACGTGTAAGAGAGGTTTGAGGTCAGGGCTTCACCGCTCTCGGTCTTGTCGGGCATGGTGAAGATAAACTTACCAGTGAGGCTGCTCTTGTCAAACTCGGTTCTCATCTTGGCGATGAAAGCGGGCCTTTCCACTTTCTTGGCGGGCTTGGCAAACACACCAGCCCATCTGATGGCGGGGCTTGCAAAGTCGGTCACCTTGGTAGCCTTACCAGTAGTTACATCTACAGTGTACAGCGAACTCTCGTCGGCAGTGTGGGCAAACCAGTATACAGTATTGGTCGACTCGTCAAAACAGGCGTCCTGCACATCTATAGAGGGAGTCACGCCGGTAGCGCCGATAACGGTGGCTTCGGCGGTCTCCAGATTGAGCTGGCACAGATTACCATCCAGACCGATACCATACACCTTGCCACTATTGTCAGTAAAGAGGGCTACATAGCGCTGGTCAAGCACACCTCCATTGGTCTTGACACCGCTGGTCAAATCAAGCGTACACAACCTAAAGAGACTGGAATTGGCGGGATAGCATCCGTAGGTCTTACCATCCTTGGGGTTGTAAACCAGAGAGGTAGGAACGTCTGTGCCGGAGCTGAGATTCTCGACGATTTGCCATGTGTTGGTATCATACTTTTCCAACGTGGTAAGGAGTACTTTGGATCCCCTAATATAAGCAGACAACACGTAGTAGTAACCATCGATGTACACACCAGCCGAGGGCGTCACGCTGGAAATGCTTGCAAGAGGGGTTAGGGTCGGCGGGGTCGCCGTGGTGGTCGAATAGATACCGACCGGCTTCATGCCCGTCGAGATTCCTCCGTAGAGCGTAGTCTCTGCGGAGGCCGCAAGGGCTTTCGGTCCCGGACTTGCCATGGCAAGTCCTACCAGCATACATAGCATGCTGAGACAAGTAATGATTCTTTTCATAGACTGTAACACTTGAAAATTGTAATTAATAATAATGTGGTTCCTATATGTCCACAAAAGTAATCAGTTTTTCGGAAAAATATGCAATTATTATTAGAAAATTTTAATTTCTTTTTGGGATTTTCTAATTTATCACCAGCCCACCCGAGGCCAAAAACGGCATAACCGCCGACACATCAGCGCCTTTCGCCGTTTCCATCCAAACCAAGCAAAAACCGCCCACATTGGTTATCATAGGGTTGCATAACACGGAGATGACCGTCAATAACATGGAAATGACACTTGGAAACGTGGAGATTAGAGTTAGAAACGTGGAGATGACACTTGGAAACGTGGAGATGACAGTCGCGAATGAGGAAATAACAGATGGCGGCGTGGAAATGACACCGGCTGGCGCGTATCGGAAGACACGAGGGTTCGTATCGGAAGGCACGAGGGCACGTATCGGAAGGCACGGAAGCGCGTAACGGAAGGCACGAGCCGCCAAACGCAATCAGGAAAACTATGGATGCGGTGAGTATCATCGGTTTGCATCATCACCGCGCTGCTGCGCATCATGAGCCTCATCGTGACGGTAGCCCCTACCCTCGCCATGGGCAAAAAAAATACGCTGAGACTCATCAACGAGCTTCAGCGTATCCGATATGTTTAACTACTTATTTTCTAAACGAATGAAAACCTCACGGTTTCCATTGTCATCCTGGTTAAACAATCTGTCAATCTACCTTAAAAACCTAATAACTAAAAACCTAAATCTATTACTACTAATCTAAACAATCTATTAACCTTTTGATGATGCAAAGGTACTACACTTCTGCGGTTCTGACAATAGTCTGGGGCCACTTTCTGCTGCTCGGGGCCTCTTTCTTGACATATATCATAATATGCGCCATCACTGCATTTCTGCTATAGATACCGAGCGGGCATCAGTGCTTCTTCTCGAGTTCCTGCAGGTTCTCCATAGCCTTGGACTCGAGGAACTCGTAGATGCCGCAGAGGTGCTCACGCACGCGGCCATGGCCAAACTCGTAGACCTTGCTGACCAGTCCGTCGAGGAAATCACGGTCGTGGCTCACCACGATAAGGGTGCCATCGAAATCTTGAAGCGCCTGCTTGAGGATGTCCTTGGTCTTGAGGTCCAAATGATTGGTGGGCTCGTCGAGGATAAGCAGGTTGACCGGCTCGAGCAGCAGCTTGAGGATGGCGAGGCGCGTACGCTCTCCACCCGACAGCACCTTGACCTTCTTGGTCGACTCGTCGCCGCCAAACATGAAGGCGCCGAGCAGGTCGCGTATCTTGCTGCGTATGTCGCCCTTGGCCACATCGTCGATGGTCTGGAAGACGGTGAGGTTGTCGTCGAGCAGCGACGCCTGGTTCTGGGCGAAATAGCCTATCTGGACATTGTAGCCGAGATTGAGGTCTCCCTGGTTCTGCAGCTCGCCCATGATGCACTTCACGAGGGTCGACTTACCCTCGCCGTTGCGGCCCACAAAGGCAATCTTGTCTCCCCGCTCCACGGTGAGATTGACGCCGCTGAAGACGGTCTTGTTGCCAAACGACATAGACACATCGCTCATCTGCACGGGATAAGCGCCGCTGTGCGGACTGGGCGGGAACTTCAGGCGCAGACGGCTGGTGTCTTCCTCGTCGACCTCAATAAGCTCGAGTTTCTCAAGCATCTTGACGCGGCTCTGCACCTGCAGGGTCTTGGAGTAGGTGCCCTTGAAGCGCTCGATGAAGTCCTTGGTCTCGGCTATCATCTTCTGCTGCTCCTCATACTGCTTCATCTGCTGCTCACGGCGCTCTTTGCGCAACTCGAGATAGTGGCTATAGGTGGCGCGGTAGTCGTAGATGCGACCCATGGTGACCTCGATGGTGCGCGTGGTGATGTTGTCGACAAACTTGCGGTCGTGGCTGATGACCACCACTGCCTTGGAGCTGTTGATGATAAACTGCTCGAGCCAGCCGATAGACTCGATGTCGAGGTGGTTGGTGGGCTCGTCGAGCAACAGCACGTCGGGCGACTTGAGGAGCAGTTTGGCGAGTTCGATACGCATACGCCATCCTCCCGAAAACTCGCTGGTGGGCCGGTCGAAGTCACTGCGCTCGAAGCCGAGACCCACCAGGGTTTTCTCGACATCCTCCTCGAAGTGAGTCATGTCAATGGCATAAAACTTCTCGGAAAGCGTAGACACCGTCTCGATGAGCTGCATATACTCATCGCTCTCGTAGTCGGTGCGGGTGGAAAGGAGGTCATTGATACGGTCTATCTCTGCCTGTATCTCGTGGAGATGGGCAAATGCCTGGCAGGTCTCCTCAAACACGGTGCGGCCGTCTTCGGTCATCAGGTGTTGGGGGAGATAGGCGACGACGCAGTCTTTGGGCGCCGACACAGACCCGCGTGTGGGCTTGCGCACTCCCGCCAATATCTTGAGCAGGGTACTCTTGCCTGCGCCGTTCTTGCCCATCAGGGCGATACGGTCCTTCTCGTTAATCTGGAAGGTAATGTCCTTGAACAAGGTGGTGCCGCCGAACTCAACGGTCAGTCCATCTACTGAAATCATATTCTATTATTTTCTGGTGCGTAATGTGAAAAACGATGCAAAGTTACCTAAAAAATACTCAATCCCTATTGCATATCGCAGGAATTTGCCGTGACACAGACATAAATTGGCAGAATGGGACAACAGTCGGGGCGCGCGAGAGAGAAACCACGGGAAACGCGAAGACAAAAAAAATACGCTGAGACTCATCTGCGAGCTTCAGCGTAATAACTTATGTTTAACTAACTTTTGTCGAAAGAATGAAAACCTCACGGCCTCCATTGTCATCCTAAGCTAAACAATCTGTCAATCTACCTTAAAAACCTAATAACTAAAAACCTAAATCTATTACTACTAACCTAAACAATCTATTAACCTTTTGACGATGCAAAGGTACAAACCTTTCCCACTTCCCACAATAGTTAGTACACTTTTATTGATGATTTTGTTGCCTTTCTTGATACAAATCAATAAAACTGTGTGCGCACACAACTAAAATATGTAATAATTCCAACAACCGAAGTTACGGTTTCATTTATTCGCGAGGGTTATCATTACGATTTGAAACATAACCTTTTCGCCCGCAAATACCCTTTTAGCGCCCCCATCCAGCCCCTGAAAACCAGCCAGTACAGCCCCCACCCCATTTTGTCAAGATGTATGACTGCCAGAGGCGGTTCCTATACCTTATTATAATAATATAACTTATTATATATATAAGCACAAGAGTGACATATAATAGGCGCAAGAGTGATATATACAAGCGCAAGAAGTGGCGCAGGCACTTGCACCGACGCCACAATGAGAGCCCGGGACGCCAGGGCTGCGGGCAGAACGGCGACAGCCAGGGCGCGGAGGGCAGAGGGGCAGTCGGGGGCGAATACTGCAAAAAACAGGGAGGCAGTGTGGGTTTTTCAGATTTTATGTTTACCTTTGCCCGATGCAGAGGAGGCTCCGGCTCCTGCCAACGCCATCTCCAGGAGCGTGGAGGTACCGACGGTGGCGGTCAGACAACTCTGCAGGCGGCCGAGACTATGCACCAGGGTCGCTGGGGCTATGCACCATGGCGGCTGGGACTACGCACCAGGTCACCGGGACTACACACCAGGTCACCGGGACTATGCATCAGGTCACCGGAACTATGCACCATGGCGGCCGGGGCTATGCGCCAGGTCGCCGGGAGCAAGAACAAAGGACAAAAGATATATATAATATAATAAGGTATGCGTGTACTAATCGTCAACACGAGCGAGAGGGCTGGCGGAGCGGCTGTGGCTGCACGACGGCTGATGGAAGCGCTCAACAACAGCGGCGTAAAAGCCAAGATGCTGGTGCGCGACAAGGAGACCGAGCACATCGCGGTGTGCAGTCTGCCCAAGTCGTGGCGCCACCACTTCAATTTCCTGTGGGAAAGACTGACGATATATCTCCATCTGCGGCTGAACCGCCGCCATCTGTGGGAGATAGATACCGCCAACGCGGGCACCGACATCACAAGGCTGCCCGAATTCAAGGAGGCAGACATCATCCATCTGCACTGGGTCAACCAGGGCATGCTCTCGCTGAAGAATATCCGCAAGATACTCGACTCGGGAAAGCCAGTGGTATGGACGATGCACGACATCTGGCCCGCCACGGCGATATGCCACCTCACCCTGGGGTGTGAGCGGTTCAAGAGCCACTGCGCCCACTGCCCCTATCTGCCCGGAGACAGCAGCCACGACCTCGCCGACGCCACCTGGCGACGCAAGGAGCGCATGCTCACCGGCAGACACATCACCTTTGTAGCGTGCAGCCACTGGATGGAGAGCGAAGCGCGCCAGAGCCGGCTCCTGGAGGGACAGGAGACCTGCGCCATACCCAACCCCATCGACACCCGCCTCTTCGCCCCTGCCGACAAGGCCGAAGCCCGAAGAAGACTGGGGCTCCCCGCCGACCGAAGACTGATACTCTTTGCCTCACAGCGCGTGACCAACGTGAACAAGGGCATGGACTATCTCATCGAGGCTTGCCGGAAATGGGAGCAGGAGCATCCGGAGATACGCGAGAACACGGGCCTCATCATCGTGGGCGGCCACGCCGAAGAGATAGCCGACCGCCTGCCGCTACAGGCTTACCCCTTAGGGTATGTCAACGACCCGCGCCGCATGGTGGATGTCTACAACGCCGCCGACGCCTTCGTGCTGCCGTCGCTCTCTGAAAACCTGCCCAACACCATCATGGAGGCGATGGCCTGCGGTGTGCCCTGCATCGGCTTCCGCGTGGGCGGCATACCCGAAGAGATAGACCACAAGGTCAACGGATATGTGGCTGAATACAAGGATGCCGACGACCTGGCTCGCGGTCTGCACTGGACGCTCGACGAGGCCGACCGCAAGACTCTGGGCGAGGAAGCCGTGAAGAAGGTGGCACAGCACTACAGCCAGCGCGCCGTCGCCGCACGCTATATCAATATCTACAACCGCCTTGCAGGCAAAGACTATCTGGAAGCATGACCATAACCGTTATCACATGTACCTACAACGCCGCGGACGAACTGCCGCGGACGCTGGCGAGCGTGGAGAGCCAGGACTATGACCAAGTGGAGCATCTCATCATCGACGGCAAGTCGAAGGATGACACCATGAAACTGGTAAGGGAGTATGAAGAAAAATCGCGGGGGGCGTCTCCCCACCAGATAAGGGCCGTCTCGGAGCCCGACGGCGGACTCTACGACGCGATGAACAAAGGCATCCAGATGGCCGAGGGCGACTACCTCGTATTCCTCAACGCCGGCGATGCCTTCAAGGATGAGCACACGCTGCAGCGGGTGGCTCATGCGGCGCTCATGCCCGACGAGAAGCCGGCGGTAATCTATGGCGACACCGACATCATCGACGACCGAGGCCACTATGTGGGCCGCCGCCGTCTGGCTCCGCCCGAGGCGCTCAGCTGGAAGTCGTTCCGCCACGGCATGCTGGTATGCCACCAGGCGTTCTACGCCCGCACCGACCTTGCCAAAGCCATCCCCTACGACCTGAAGTACCGCTACTCTGCCGATGTGGACTGGTGTATAAAAATAATGAAGTCGGCAGCAAGCTACCGCCTTCCTCTGGTCAACACACATGCGGTGTTGGCTTGTTTTCTCGATGGTGGCATGACCACCACAAATCATCGCCGTTCGCTCCGAGAGCGTTTCAGCGTGATGTGCCGCCACTACGGCGTGGCCAGCACGGTGGTGATGCATCTCTGGTTTGCCCTGCGCGGCGTCATCAGTCGTCGGCACACTCGCTGAGGGTGTAGGCGCTGCTGCCGTCGAAGCAGTGGGTGCAGACCTTACACTTGGGAAGACCGATGGCACGGATCAGCTCTTCCACACTATTGAAGCGGAGCGAGGTAAGTCCAAGCTCCTCAGCTATAGCCGCCACCATACGCTCGTACTCGGGCGACCCGGTGGTGGCATATTTATCCAGATTCTTGTTAGCATCGCCCTCGAAGCGCTCGATGATGCGTCGGGTGATGAGTTCCATATCACTCTTGGACGAGGTAAAGTTGATAAACGGACAGCCGTAGACCAGGGGCGGACAGGCTATACGCATGTGGCACTCCTTGACCTGTGCCTGGTCAAACAACACCTTGACATTGTCTCTCAACTGGGTTCCGCGCACGATGGAGTCGTCGCAGAACAGCACGCGCTTGCCCTTGAGCATAGCCACATTGGGGATGAGCTTCATCTTGGCGACCAGCGAGCGCATAGCCTGGTTGGCGGGAGTGAAGGAGCGGGGCCAGGTGGGGGTGTACTTGGCGATACAGCGCTGATAGGGCACCCGCTTGCCGGCGGCGTAGCCCATGGCCATACCCGTGCCGGAGTCGGGGATGCCACTGCAGCAGTCTACCTCGGTATCGTCGGTGAGCGCCATCTGGTAGCCATTGTCGAAGCGCACCTTCTCGACATTCCTGCCCTCATAGGTAGAGGTGGGGAAGCCATAGTAGACCCAGAGGAAAGAGCAAATCTGCATCTTCTTGTTGGCAGGGCGTATCTGCTCGGTGCCATCGGCTGTGATGCGCACAATCTCGCCCGGACCCAGCTCGTAGCAAGGCTCGAAGCCGAGGTTGGGGAACGAGGTGGTCTCGCTCGTCACGGCGTAGGCGCCATCCTTCTTGCCGATGATGAGCGGGGTGCGCCCCCAACTGTCGCGGGCACAGATGATGCCGTCGGTGGTAAGGATGAGCATCGTGCACGAGCCCTTGACATGATGATAGACATTCTCGATGCCCTCGCGGAATGTCTTGCCCTGGATGATGTGGAGCGCCACAAGCTCGGTGGTATTGGTCTTGCCCGACGACATCTCGGCGAAGTGCATATTGTGGCTGAGCATCTCGGCCTCGAGTTGCTCCATGTTGGCAATCTTGGACACCGTGCAGATGGCAAACTGCCCCAGATGAGAGTTCATGACCAATGGCTGTGCATCGGTATCACTGATGACACCTATACCTGAACAGCAGCCTTCAAACTTGTTGAGCGAAGCCTCAAATTTAGAACGAAAATAAGAACTTTCGAGGTTATGGATAGAGCGGACGAAGCCCTTATCCTCACTATAGGTTGCCATACCGCCACGACGGGTACCGAGGTGTGAATTGTAGTCGGTTCCGTAGAACAAATCGGCAACGCAGCTTTTCTTGGAAATAGTTCCGAAAATGCCTCCCATAAATGATAATAATATACTAACAGTGTAATTACGCGCTACAAAGTTACGTAAAAATCTTGGGGTTGAATATATAGTTTTTGTTATTTTTTCCTACTTTTTTGTGACAAAACACCATGGCTCTCTTGCCCATGCCGGCATTTATGGGTATCTTTGCAGCGTTAACAAATCTACACCTTATTATATAATATAGAATGATACGCATCCTAAACAGTACAAAACGCATCGTCGCCACCATCGTCGCGACCGCAACATGGATTGCCGTCGCAGCCCAACCCAACATCATCTACGACAACGACGGCACCGAGCTGCTGCTGAACACCTACTGGAACGGCGCACCGCTCACGCTCGCCCACCTCGACTCGCTCACGAGTCTTGCCGCGGGCTCGCAGGTGGGCACCTACTCCATCTGCTCGGGCAGCGACTTCGTATGCTATCCCTCGCGCTACTGTCGCTACTACGGCGACGACCGCGGCCACATAGACCATGGCGGCAACACGGCGCTCTACAACAATATGCGCACCTGCTATGACAATCTGCTCCGCATCGAGGCCGAGGGAGGCGAGTTTATGCGGTCGTCGCTGCAGCTGGCACGGCGCCACGGCATGGCGGCGATGATAGCCTACCGCATGAACGACCTCCACTTCGCCGACGCCGAAACAGACTGTCCCGTGATGTGGGCAGAATGGTGGCTCAAGCATCCCGAATACCGCATCGGCGACCCCTCGCTGGGATGGCACAGTGCCGGCGCCTACGACTTTGCCCATCGCGCCGTGCGCAACCGCAAGGTGAGCATCATCGCCGAACAACTCAGCCGTTACCGCGACGACATCGACTGGTATATGCTGGACTTCATGCGCTTCTTCTGCTACTTCAAGCGGGGCGAAGGCAAGCGCCACACGGCTGAGATGACCGATATGATGAGGCAGATAAGGCGTCGGGCAGACCGCGAGTCGTCACGCCGCAAGCAGCCAGGACGCATAAAGCTCGCCGTGAGGGTGGCGCCGTCGCTGGCAGAGAATCTGGAGAAGGGAATAGACCTACGCGAGTGGCTCGAGGAAGGCCTGATAGACCTGGTGAGCGTGGGCACCCACACGCTGATAGACCCGGCTCAGCCCATAGCCCAGATGCGCAGCGAGTTGGGCAATGCGCTCAACACACCCCTCTACGCCAGCACCGACATGATGACCTACACCGAGAACGAGCCCGTCTCGGAGGGTATGATGCGCGGCTTCTGCTCGGCTGCCCTGGACCAGGGCGCCGACGGCATCTATCTCTTCAACTACTTCTTCAACCGCTATGTGAGCGGCCACTATCAGCTGGAGCGCGGAGGGCAGGTCTGCCGCACGGCGCACCCTCGTATGCTCCACGAACTGGGTAGCCGGCAGATGCTCGAGGGTCGCAACAAGACCTACTGGCTCTCGGACGGCAAACGGCAGTACGGGCTGCGCCCCAACACACCACTACCGCTCACGCTCAAGGCCGGAGAGCGTCGCGATGTGACCATCTACGTGGGCGACCACATGGACTCTATCCGTCCGCGCGAAGTCATCGTCTTCTTCCGCACCCGTGGCGAGGCGCTGCTCAGCCTGAGCCTCAACGGCAAGCCCATGACTGCCACCCGCGCAGACTACCCTGCGCTCTACGACCGCTGCCGCAGACTGGCAGAGGGCGAGCACCAGTATGCCGTGACCATGCCTGCCGACGCCCTGCGCCACGGCGACAACACCATCACCATCACAGCCCCTGCCGGGAGCACTCCCATCACGCTGAAACGCGTGGAACTCACCCTCAACTATGGCGACGTAGAGACCCACGGGTACTTCTAACCAGCCCCAAGCCATCACCTCCCATCCGGAGGACACCCCCACGGCATCAAAAATCATCTCCACGCTGCCAGAGGCAAACGACGTAAATCCGAAGGTCATCTCGAGGATTCCAAAGGTCATCTCGAGGATTCCAAAGGTCATCTCGAGGATTCCAAAGGTCATCCCCATCGCCACCGCGACCATCGCTGCCGGCGCCAAGATGATGAGAAAAGCCACAAATACTGTTAAATATTCATAAATCTTCATCATTGGGAGCATCCCGATAATGGCTGATATAAAAATAATGTGTAATTTTGCACGCCGATTATTTCGGGGACACACTTAGAGTCCCCCGTGTGAGCGTGTTAATAGTGGCGCTTTTGGCCGAGCGTCATGGTTAGTGAATCGCCTGCACATCAAGAGAAATAAAAACGTTTTTTAGTAGTAAAAATTAAAATTAAAAATGAACACTTTAAGTTACAAGACTATTTCCGTTAACAAGGAAACAGCTACCAAGGAGTGGGTCGTTATCGACGCCACCGACCAGATTGTAGGTCGTCTTTGCTCAAAGGTTGCAAAGTTGCTCCGTGGTAAGTACAAGCCAAACTTCACTCCCCACGTGGACTGTGGAGACAACGTAATCATTATCAATGCCGCTAAGGTTCGCTTCACTGGTAAGAAGGAAACTGACAAGGTTTACACCCGCTATACCGGCTATCCCGGTGGTCAGCGCTTCAACACTCCTGCCGACCTCCGTACTCGCAAGAACGGTGTCGACAAGATTGTTCGCCACGCTGTCAAGGGTATGCTCCCCAAGGGTCCTCTCGGTCGCGCACTGCTCGACAACCTCTATGTATATGAGGGCACAGAGCACAAGCACGAGGCTCAGAAGCCAAAGTCAATCGATATTAACCAGTATAAATAATAGGAACTAAAGATGGAAATGATTAATGCAATCGGTCGCCGCAAGAGCTCTGTAGCTCGTGTTTACCTCACCGAAGGTACCGGTAAGATCACAATCAACAAGAAAGATTTGAAAGATTTCTTCCCATCAGCTATCCTTCAGTATGTGGTTAAGCAGCCACTGAACCTTCTGGAAGTTGCTGAGAAGTATGATATAAAGGCCAACCTCGACGGTGGTGGTTTCACCGGCCAGAGCCAGGCTCTCCGCCTCGCTATCGCCCGTGCCCTCGTTAAGGTTAACGCCGAAGACAAGAAGGCTCTGAAGGACCAGGGTTTCCTCACTCGCGACTCTCGTGCTGTTGAGCGTAAGAAGCCAGGTCAGCCCAAGGCTCGTCGTCGCTTCCAGTTCAGTAAGCGTTAATATACTGAACCGTTTAGCATCTAAACCCATAAGACTTGCCACTGTTGGCGATTACCTGTGGGTTGGTTCTAAGCAAAATAGAATTAAAAAAGAAAGTAAACAACTCAAAAAGAAAAAACAATGTCAAGAACTAATTTTGACCAGTTACTCCAGGCAGGTTGCCACTTTGGCCACCTCCGTCGCAAGTGGAATCCCGCTATGGCTCCTTACATCTTCATGGAGCGCAATGGCATCCATATCATAGACCTCAACAAGACTGTTGCCAAGATCGACGAGGCAGCAGAGGCGCTGAAGGGTATCGCCAAGTCAGGCAAGAAAATCATGTTTGTCGCTACTAAAAAACAGGCAAAGGACATCGTAGCCGAGAAGGCTGCATCAGTTAACATGCCTTACGTAATCGAGCGTTGGCCCGGTGGTATGCTTACCAACTTCCCAACCATCCGCAAGGCTGTTAAGAAAATGGCAAACATCGACAAGCTGATGAACGACGGTACATTCTCTAACCTCTCTAAGCGCGAGTTGCTGCAGGTAACCCGTCAGCGTGCCAAGCTGGAGAAGAACCTCGGTTCAATCTCTGACCTGACTCGTCTGCCCTCTGCCCTCTTCGTTATCGACGTAATGAAGGAGCACATCGCAGTGAAAGAGGCTCAGCGTCTGGGCATCCCAGTATTCGCTATCGTGGATACCAACTCGGACCCCAAGGCTGTAGACTACCTGATTCCTGCCAACGACGACGCCAAGGACTCTATCGAGGTTATACTTAACGCCTGCTGCGGTGCTATCGCAGAAGGTCTCGAGGAGCGCAAGGCTGAGAAGGCTGACGAGAAGGCTGCTGCCGAGCAGGCTGAGGAAGTGGCAGAGGCTAAGCCCCGCCGCACACGCAAGGCCCGCAAGGAAGAGGCTCCCGCCGCTGAGTAATCAATAGAATCACAAACCCAAGTTTAAGAAATAACAATTATGGCTGTTACAATAGAAGATATCAAAAAGCTGCGCGCTATGACTGGCGCCGGTCTGGCTGATGTAAAGAACGCCCTGAACGAGGCTGAAGGCGATTTCGACAAGGCTAAGGAGCTCCTGCGTGAGCGTGGCCTCGCCATCGCTGCCAAGCGTTCAGACCGTGAGACATCAAATGGTTGCGTACTGGTTAAGAAGGTTGATGGCTTCGCCGCAATGGTTGCCGTGAAGTGTGAGACCGACTTCGTAGCTGCCGGTAAGGACTTCATCGCCCTCGTAGGCGAAATCCTCGACGCTGCTATCGCCGCACGCTGCACCAACCTCGACGAGGTTAAGGCGCTGAAGCTCGCCAATGGCGACGACGCTGCCACCGCCGTACAGCATCGCTCAGGTGTTACCGGTGAGAAGATGGAGCTCGATGGCTACAACTATCTCGTAGGTGACAACATCTCTGTATACGACCACATGGGCCGCCACACTCTGGCTACCATGGTACAGCTGGACAAGGACAACGAAGAGGCTGCTCACAAGGTAGCTATGCAGGTTGCAGCAATGAAGCCTGTAGCTCTCGACGAGGCTTCTGTTCCCCAGGCCGTTAAGGACGAGGAGCTCAAGGTGGCTATCCAGAAGACCAAGGAAGAGCAGGTAGAGAAGGCTGTAGTTGCCGCTATCAAGAAGGCTGGCATCAATCCTAACCTCGTAGACAGCGATGACCACATCGAGTCTAACATGAAGAAGGGATGGCTCACACAGGAGGAGGCTGACAAGGCCCGCGAAATCAAGCAGACCGTAGGCGCTGAGAAGGCTGCCAACCTGAACGAGCAGATGATCCAGAACATTGCCAAGGGCCGTATGGCCAAGTTCTTCAAGGAGAACTGCCTGGTAGACCAGGAGTTCCAGTTCGCCGACGAGGATGGCAAGATTTCAGTTAAGGACTGGCTGAAGAAGCAGGGCGATCTCAACATCGTTGCTTACAAGCGCTTCACCCTCTTGGCTGACTAATTTTCGATATAGTTAAAATCGAAATAATAATAAGGACTGTACCCCTTTCGAGGGATGCAGTCCTTTTTTAGTGCATGGCAATGGCGGGGGCAGCCGGGTGCAGCGTCGCGACGGCAGGCGTGGCCAGGGCTATTTTGCCCTGCACCAATGATTTTACCGGCTTTTGCGCAAGCACTGTCAGAATTATTGTGTAACTTTGTGTATCAATAACAAGCAATCACCTATGAACCCATCTACCCGCCCGTCAAGGACAGGCCACCACAAGGAGAAATAAAAACCTATATAGCAATGAAACGTATATCCACACTGCTGTGCATGCTGCTCTGTCTGACAGCCTTATATGCGCAGAGGGCCGACAACTATCCGCCCACCAAGAACGCCCAGGTCAAGCTGAGCGAAACCAATCTGCCCATCGTCTTCATCGACGTAGACGGCAAGATGATACTCCGCGAAGAGCGTATCACCGCAAAAATCAAAATCATAGACAACGGCACGGGCAAGACCAACTATGCCGACCTCGCAGCCCACCCCGACCAGAAGGTGGACTATGAGGGATATATCAGTCTGAAATACCGCGGCAACTCGTCATTCAACTCGTCTGACAAGAAGCCGTACGGATTCAAGACCATCGCCAAACCACTGGAAGAAGGCGGCAAGAAGGTGAAGGTGAGCCTGCTGGGACTGGGCAAAGACAACGACTGGGTGCTGCTGGCACCTTTCTCTGACAAGTCGATGATACGCGACGTGCTCACCTTCGAGCTGGGGCGTCCCTACCTGGACTGGGTGCCCAGCTCGCGCCATGTCGAGGTGGTGGTAGACGGCAAATACTACGGCATCTACATCCTCACCGAGCGTCCTGGCAAGGGCAAGAACCGCCTGAACCTGCATGACCCCGGCGAGGACGGAGGCGACCTGACGGGCGACTGGCGCGTGGAGATAGACCGCGACGACGAAGCCCACTACTACCGCTCCAAGTATCACCCCTATGGCCGCTACGGTACGGTGGACTATACCAAATACATCACCTACCAATACGACGACCCTGAGTATGAGGACTTTGCCGACCTGCCCGCCGGTACGGAGAAGGCCATCCAAAAGTCGATAGACGACATGGAAGACTGCTTTGCCGGCGACAACTACAAAGACCCCGTCAACGGCTATCGGAAGTATATCGACGTGACCTCGTTTATCGACTATATGCTCTCGACCGAGTTCACGTTCAACGTGGACGGCTACCGTCTGAGTTCGCACATGTACAAGTACAGCGAGACGCGCGCCAAGAACGAGGGGCTCGACAGCCGCTGGAAGTGTACGCTCTGGGACTTCAACATCGCGCTGGGCAACGCCGACTACTACAAGGGCTCGCGTACCGACCTGTGGCAGTACGACATGAACAGCCGCGAGACCGACAACCAGCTGGTGCCATTCTGGTGGAAGAGGCTCATAGACGACCCTGCCTATCAGACCGACCTGAAGGCCCGCTGGGCGCAGTATCGCGAGGGCCAGTATGCCGACAACCGCATCGACGCCAAGATAGACTCGCTCGCCACGCTGCTCACCTCGGGAGGCGCGATGGAGCGCAACGAGGCTGCCTGGGGCATGTTTGGCAGATATGTATGGCCCAACGCCTATGTGGGCTACAGCTTCAACGACGAGATAAGCTACCTGAAGCGATGGATAAAGAGCCGTCTGACATTCATGGACAAGAAACTGCTGCCGCAAGAGAAGACAGATATACGGCCCGTGACGGTGGCGTCGGGATATAATGCCGACGTGGTGGTCGAGGCGCTGCCCGCAAGCAGCCATGCCGACAATGCCGGCGACGGTGCCGACAACACCTTCTACTCTGCCGGGCTCAAGGCGTCGGGCGGACTGCCTACAGACGGCGTCGTCAACGCCCCATCGGGAGCCAACTTCCAGTTAGGCGACTATGCCGCCAGCAACGCCCTTGTCATCAAGACGGGCGAAGGGGGCGACCTCATCTTCGGCGCGCCCATAACGACCAGCCAGCTCTACATCCTCGCCACCAGCGGCGACGGCAGCAGCGACCTGATGGCTACCCCACTCTACAGCGACGGCAGCCAGGGCGAGGGCATCGCGCTCACTGTGGCAGACTGGTCGGTAAAGAATCTGTCGGGCGAAGAGGCCATCAGCGGACTGAGCCGCATCAACAAGCGCACGGACACCTACAGCCAGAGCTTTGCCTTCTGTCTCTTTGACCACGCCATCAGCACCGACAAGAATCGCAAGCTCAGAGGCGTGCGTCTCACCAGCACCCGCGGAGGTCGCGCCCTGGTGATGGGTGTGGCCTACAGGGTGGCGCAGACCGTGGGCATCGACAGCCCCGCCACTGGAGAGCTCAAGGCGGTGGGTTACTACACGCCCAACGGAGTGCGCATAGCACGCCCGGGCAGCGGCATCACCATCGTCAAATACAGCGACGGCAGCGTGAAGAAGATTGTGGCTGGACGCAGCTGCAACAACTAATAAGAATATGTTTATAGTAATCGCATTTATATTTCTCGGCATCGGCTTGGGCTACACCGTACGCACAAGACTGGCGGCACAGGCCCGCGCCAAGGCGGTGGGCACCTGGACAGCCAGGGCCACGACATGGTTGATATGGCTCCTGCTCTTTATGCTGGGAGCCGAGGTGGGCGGCAACGAGCAGATAATCGCCGCCCTGCCCACCCTGGGCGTAGAGGCTCTGCTGCTGGCAGTTTGCAGCGTATTGGGCTGCTGCGTGCTGGCTTGGGCACTGTGGAAGAGCGTGAAAGGAGGCCGCGCATGAAGGGCAGTCTGATCGTGGTAGGCTTCTTCATCCTCGGCCTCGTGGCGGGTCGCATGGACGCGCTGCCCGCATGGATGGCAGAAGGCGGACTGAGCTTTGTGGCGCTGTGCGGACTGCTGCTCTGTGTGGGTATGAGCATTGGCCTCAACCCCGATATGAAGAGCGATTTCAAGATTCTCAATCCGAGGTTGGCGCTCCTGCCCATAGCCACTATCCTGGGCTCGTGGGTGGGCGCGATGGTGGCTTTCGCCATCATGCTGGGCGGCGACGGGGGCATCATCCAACCCCGCGGACTCACAGACTGCCTGGCCATAGACAGCGGTTTTGCCTACTACTCGCTGTCGAGTATCTTCATCACCGAATATCGCGGTACCGAGTTGGGTACCATCGCTCTGCTGACCAATATCATCCGTGAGATGATTACGCTGCTGATGACGCCACTGATGGCGAAGTGGTTTGGGCCGCTGGCGCCGATATCCTCGGGTGGCGCCACGACGATGGACACCACGCTGCCCATCATCACCCAGACGATAGGCCAGCGCTATGTGGCGCTGAGCATCTTCCACGGCTTTGCCACCGACTTCTCCGTGCCCTTCCTCGTGACCATGTGGTGCATGCTGGGGGCTTGAGGTTGGGAGACTGTGGCTGAGATGGCGCCAGGCTGAGTGGCTGGTGCTACGGATGAGAATATAATAAAAATCAATGAATTTGCCGATGATATGATTACACGTTGTTATCTTGAAACGACAGATGTCTGCAACCTCAACTGCGTCTTCTGCCCCAAGACCACGCGTCCAAAGCGCACGATGACGCTTGAGGAGTTTGACCTGCTGACCAGCAGGCTCGCAGGTAGGGTCAAGTTTCTGTATTTCCACCTCATGGGCGAACCTTTCCTTCATCCCCATCTGCCCCAATTTGTGGAGATGGCTCGGCAGAAAGGGTTTATCCCGGTGATTACCACCAACGGCACGCTGCTGTCGAAGCGGGAGGATATGCTCGAGACGCTGCCCCATAAGCTGCAGATTTCCCTGCACTCGCACGAGGGTAACGGCAAGGAGGACCTCAAGCAATATATCGACGAGGTGATGACCTTCGCCAAAGAAGCAGCTCGTCGAGGATGCATCATCGTGCTGCGGCTGTGGAACGAAGGCGGCCACAACAGCATGAACGAAGAGATTATCCGTCTGATAGCCAACCACCAGCCTCGCCCGTGGGTTGAGCGAAACGATGGCTGGCGACTGGCAGAGAACCTGTATATCGAGAGCGACAACATGTTTGAATGGCCTGACCTCCAGCACGAATCCTACGCCGGCGAAGAGGTGTTCTGCTATGCTCTCCGCAACCAGATTGGCGTGCTCGTCGACGGCACCGTGGTCCCCTGTTGTCTGGACCATAACGGCGACATGGACTTGGGCAACCTCTACACCCAGAGTCTGGAGGAGATTCTCGCGTCGCCGCGCGCCCACGCCATCTATCAGGGCTTCACCAACCACACCGCCACCGAGCCCCTCTGCCAGCGCTGCGCCTACTCCGCCGTGTCGAAACGGTTTAGGAAGTAGAGGTGGGTGAGAGGGAACCATAGTTGGCGAAGGCGTAGGGGCGCCGCTATACATCATATTATTGCTGTCCGCTAAAACTTTTTGGAACATAAAGAATTAGGGCTGGATTCCTCGCTTGGAATTCAGCCCTTAGTGTTATTCCTCCCAAACAACCAAATCTCTATCCAGGGGGATGGCGTAGCGGGAGCCTCGCTCGCCGGTGACTATGTAGTTGATGGCGAGATGCTCATCGAACTTCTCTACGAATGCCTTTCTGATTCGGGCGAGGTTCTCATTGAGCGCGTTGCCCAGCGGGTTGACGACCTTGGTTATGGTGAGGTTGAGCCGGGCCTCGTCGGTACTGGGGCGCAGCTGTCGGTAGATGTTGAGCAGCTCGGTGTAATAGTCTTGCATGTGCTTGTAGATGATGCCTTCGGGATAGCGCAGGTAGAGGAAATAGATGGCTTTGGGCAGGGCACCCATCTCGATTTCCATACCGTTGTAGTCGGGCAGGAAGATGCGATAGTCGGGGGTGACAATCATACGCGACAGGGGTTCCTGCTTGTCGATGAACTCGTGGATGGCCATGAGTGACACGCCTTCGAGCCTGAGCTTCTGGACGGTCATGCGAAGCTCGCGCAGGACATCCTCTGTAGCAATAAAGCTCTGCTTCTCGGCAGTTTCTTCCGCAGAGGCAGGCATGGCGGACTCTGCACCAGGCTCCAGAAGCTCCTGAGAAAGAAGGCACTCCGACTTATCTTCCATCGGGACGCTCGCCAGACAAGGACTGATTGGCGCCATATCGGCATCTACGCCACAGGATGCGGCAAGCCTTTGACTTATCAGATGTACCAGGGCGTCCATGGCTGCGGAAGAAACGAAGTCGACATCGGACAAGGCCACTTGCCGAAATCTGACATCACCCGCGTACCCCTCCCGCGTAGCCCCGAAGATGAGCGACGGCTTCAGACGCTTGCGCTGGTCTTCGTCTGAGATATAGGGAGCGAACGCATCGCTCCTGACCTCGCCGACCAGAGGCTGGGAAGAGAGGTAGGGCGCATAGTAACGCAGCTTGGCCTCGATATCGTGCTCGCTGAGCAGGTAGGGCATGTAGTAGAAATCCATACCGGCACGGTCGAACTTGGCTTTCAGGCGCAGATAGACGGCGCGGATGAGGTCATTGACATCCTCATCGTAGCCATTCTCGATGAAGAACACCTGATTGGGCTCGGGGCGGAACGGCAGATTGCTGAATAGTATCGTATTAGTGTTCATTGTTATGATTGTCAGTGCGCCAGCAAGTCATCCCCGCCGGCGCCATGGGTGGCATGTCATCGATTGCCCTTCGCCTCGCTCTTGAGGATATCCTCGAGGGCCTCCGGAGTGTCATCATCGGCGAAATAGTCGTCGGATTCTGCCAGCGAAGCATCAGGCGCTCGCATCTCGCAGCACACCTTGTCGTAGAACCTGGTACGGCTGCGGCCCTCTTTCTCGAACATGGCGGCGGTATCTTCTACATTGGCCGAGAAGCGGAGCGCATTGCACACGCCTATCTCGCCAGCCACCTTCTCCACATCCTGGTCGGCACCGATGTAGGTGAAGGTCCAACCCATCTGACGGAGTTCCTGGACGAGCGACTTAATCTGGCGACCGTTCCAGGTGCGCGACGCATTCTCATAACCGTCGGTGATGATGGTGACGAGCACGCGGTCGCCATGGCAGACCCGCTGCTGGAGCTCGCTGATGCAGGTGCCCATGGCGTCGTAGAGGGCTGTGCATCCGAGCAGAGGATAGTCGGCGCTTGTGATGTTGCGGGCTTCGGCGATGGGCTTGGCAGAATAGATGCGGTTGAGGAAATCATCGCCGGCACTGAACGATGCCAGCGTGACATACTGCTGCAGCTCGGGGTGGGTCTCCTGCGCCCTGCTAATGGTGGCAAGGGTCTCGTTTACGCCTGTGAGTGCCTGATTGTAGATGACTTCCATCGAGCCTGAGGCATCGAGGATGACGAGGTTGTAAATCTTCTGAGTTTCCATACTTGTGTTTTGAAAATGTTGAACTTCTTGTTGTTTGACAGTGCAAATGTAGGCAGTTTCAGCCACCTTGCCAAGAAAAAACATTTTGCAAGACTTGCAAAGCTGGGGGCTCTCGCCGCTGCGCCCTCTGCCAGGTCCAGCCCTCTCCCGTCGCTCCCCCACCCCACGCCGAGGCTGTCGGGGCGTGGGCGACCGAAGAATGGGCTGTCGGGCATAGCCGTTGGACATCAAGAGGCTTGCTATCAACCGTCGGCAAACGACCATCGTCATAGTCGCCGTCAACAAAGTTAGTGATATTTTGGATATCGCGGATGATTTCAGCAAGGTTTTTGTGGCGAAGGTGGAGAAATACGCTGCGGAGGGGGATGTCAAGTGCGATTTGCGTCGCGAAATCGTCATGGCAAAGGCTGAAACGCTGGTATCCGAATTGTATTTCCATAATTCGTACTTCGGTTTCAGGATGGAGGTATATATATAAATAGGTGTGCTGTCCATAAAAACTATTGCAATCGACATAAAATTTGGGCTGAAATTTCTCACGAGGTTTCAGCCCTTTTGGTTATCTTTGTTTTGCTAAAATAAAACATAACCATGAGCAAAGATAGTCATTTTACCGGCCAGCCGATATATTGTCAAGTGTTAAAGTTACTTGACAAGGAGAAAATTCTTCAAATAAGCCACGAAACGAAAGGAAGCGAGGCTTACGTGAAGCGTTTTGATTTTCTGCGTGAACTCGAGATAGGAATGAAGGCTGAGGCTCACAAGATCGCACATCTTGGCATGGACTATCTGGTCCGTCGCAGCACGCTTGCTGAGGCCAATATACGTCGTCTTCAAGAGTTCTTTGCGAGTGTCTATGCCTACCTTTTAGAGAAGTACGCCAAGTTTTTAGCGGACAGCAATAAAATAAAACACCTCTAAATCGACAGCCGTCGGCTGGCGATTTAGACTGGGGCAAATTCTTTTGCTTTAAGTCCTTCTTATCATGACGAAATTTTGTCAAAGACAAAGACTCTCGAAGAGCATATATTCTACATTCATCAGACAGCAAATCTAAATTGGAACAAATACACCCTTCGTGATGCGGTATTTATTTCAGGAATCCATGCTCATAAACCTTAGGCCGTATTTTTTCAGCTAAACGCCTATGTGCCATACGCAAGACAGAGTAGAGTTTTGTATAGATTCCGTCTTCGCTTGTGGTGTTCATAACCTCCTTACCTTTTTTGTCCACCTTAGTACCTTGGAAATATTTCCTTATATCGTAGTATGACGCATTTAAGTCGGCGTTAGGTTGCTGATAGTAATAACTCCACAATTCACGCCCTGCATCAAACACAGCTTGAGCTTCGGGAGAGAAACGTAAAGGTTCACAGTCTTGCTGAATATCGAACAACTCCGTCTGAATTATTGTTGGCCTTCTTTTGCCAGAGATATAGTCTACGAGAAAGTGGTTTGGCAATTCATCCGTAATTCCAAGTTCAGTTTCAGTAAAAGGTTGCCAGTGGTTTGGTCCGTCACTTGAACGTATATTATTCTTGTTGCTGAATATTGTATATGCGAGACAGTCTGTCTTGAACTCATTATCTGTTCTCCATGTGTCGTAAGGATAAAGGAACTGGTCTCGATCGTTCTCCCATGTAGCCTCTTCAACCAGACGTACAGCTAAATATATGCATGACTCGATTATGTTGAATTCTGTTATCTGCCATTGATATTGGTGGTTCCATGGACGATTTGGACGTTCTATTCTTACAGTTCGTTGATTCTGAAAATCATTGGCAATACCTATAATGGTAGCTATTGACTCTTGACTGTCATCAATGAAAGAGAGAGTCCAATCGTTTATAAAACGTAATCCCTCGTAGCTCACAATCTGTTTCTGTGGTAACAATTCACCCTTGCTGTCATACACGTCTGACACAATTCCGTTGAACGGTTCAATATCTGTTGTCTTCCATACTTTGAAGCCTATAGGGAAACTGCCCTTTACATTGTCGAAAGTGTCGGCTGGAACTATGAACATAGCCTTGGGGGTAAGACAAAACATCTTTCTGAAATCCGCAAACTTAGGAGCCTGCAAGTTTTTGAGTGTGGAGAAGTCTGCAATAATTGCCCCTGGAATTTCTCGGTATATTCGCGTGAGAAACTGTATGTAAAGTTCACGCTTTGCATAGCCCATTGAACTTCCAAAATTCTTTGCTACTGCAGTGTTGGCAGCCACACCGCTACGACCTTTGCCACTCCGGTTATCCCCCTCTGCATATGGTGGGTTGATGTATAACACCAATTTCTTTCTTCTCTCAGGACTATTGATGATATTCTGTAGTTCATGCGGTATCTTGCTTTTCACAAAAACTCCTTCCTTGGTAGTATAGTCAACCAATGGGTCGTTAAGAAAATCAAATTGGAAAACATGATTTCCAAATAGGTTAGCACCATTGCTCACACGCTCCTTCATGGTGTCAACGTCAGCCTGTTCCAATGTTGAAGCCCATAGGTTATATCGGTTGGTCAATCCGGTCAACAAGTTTCCAGTACCAGCTGCACAGTCCCACACTACATAATCATCTTGCCAGTTTTCACCAAGTACTCTTGCTATATACTCTTGTGATTTCTCTACCCAAATCATTGGTGTAAAGTAAGAACCATGACGCTCGCGGATATCTTGCGGGCGCAAACGGTCGGCATGTTCAAGTATGTAGTCACGATATTCTGAACGCGGTGGGCGTTTGTATCTTTGCCAGAACAATTTATGCGCCATCTGCCCGTCATTAAAATCAAAATTGGCAAACAAATATGTATTATTGCCTTGAACTTTACCGGTATTCACCTTATAATGGTCTTTCTTCAACAATACCGAAAGGTTTTCCTGTAAAGTACTATTATCTTGCGACATAAGGTCTGCCAAAAAGAAATGACAGTCATAAATGCCTATCTCAGCCAAGTCTTCCCATTCTACAGCAAGTGAACCTTTCACTTCTTTCAGCCATCTACGATATATATGAGGAAAATTATTCTTGTTGACGCTTGTCTTTGAAGCACGTCTACCTGTCGTTGAGAACTTGTCTTTAATGAAAAAGCGTAGACTGTCGGCCTGTTTCTCAAAGTTAAATACAAACACATGTGTTTTCAACGTATCATGTACCATATTGTAGAGTTGATTAAACTCTTTGCTGGTATGGTCAGAAGGAACTACATTCCAATTGAAATCATTCTGCTCAAAGACACCTGAAACTTCATCGAAATGTACAAAACCTATTTTCTCTGCATCGAAAGATCCGAGATAATCGGGGGCATCAAGTTCTGTAAAACGACGGTCTTTCCCTATCGTAAGAATCAACTGTACAAATTGCTCATAGATGTTTCGTTTAACACCTCTTTTCGCTTCTGCCCAAAGATAAGTTGTGCCATTATACCCAACATAGAAATCCACTTTTCCAGGAATGTCTGTATTGTCATAACCAGCAAACCATTCTTCACGAACTTTATTTTTAAGTTCTTCTTCCTGTATCGTCTTTGAATAATATGCCATAAGTAAATTATCTTTATTGCGGAATAGTTTTTTCAAAGTTACGCTTTTTTGTTGAACAAACAAAAACATACAAACAAATATTTGATTTAACCCATGTGTTGCAGTCATTCCATGAAGACACCACGGCCGAACAGATAACACAAATGCTTCCTCATTATTACAGAAAAACTCGCGAATAGCACTTCACGAGTTTTTTTATTCAAAGCAATACGGCTTGTTTCGGATGGTTACGTTACACAAAACTGCGGTCAAACAGCAATAAATGGTTATGAAAAAATCCCTGGCCTTAAAAAGACCAGGGATTCTTATTGTTGTGAGATATCTATTCAAAGATTATTCTGCTGCAGCTTCTGTTGCTGTCTCTTCTGCCTGAGCCTCTACGGGAGCCTCTTCTACCTTCTTGGCGGCAGAACGACGGCTACGACGTGTCTTCTTCTCAGCCTTAGGAGCCTTAGCCATGTTCTCATCGAAGTCAACGAGCTCGATGAAAGCGATGGGAGCAGCGTCACCCTGACGGGTACCCAACTTGATGACGCGAGTGTAGCCACCGGGACGGTCGCCTACCTTCTCAGCAACTACGTTGAAAAGTTCCTTGACAGCTTCCTTGTTCTGGAGATAACGGAAAACAACACGACGGTTGTTGGTATCACCTACCTTAGAACGAGTAATCAGGGGCTCAACGAATTTCTTGAGAGCCTTAGCCTTAGCGAGGGTCGTAGTGATTCTTTTGTGCAAAATCAGGCTGGAAGCCATGTTGGACAACATGCTACCACGGTGACTTGCAGTACGGCCCAGATGATTGAATTTCTTGTTATGTCTCATTTTTGTTTTGTTCTTTAATTACAAGGGATTATTCCTTGTCTAATTTATACTTAGAAGTATCGGTTCCAAACGACAGATTCAGACTCTCGAGCAAATCATCAAGCTCTGAAAGCGATTTCTTACCGAAGTTGCGGAACTTGAGGAGGTCTGTCTTGTTGTACTGTACCAAGTCGCCAAGTGTCTCGACCTCAGCTGCCTTAAGACAGTTGAGAGCGCGTACAGACAAGTTCATGTCTACGAGCTTGGTCTTCAACAGCTGACGCATATGGAGTACCTCTTCATCAAACTCCTGGTTCTCTTCCTGATCAGGATTCTCGAGAGTAATCTTCTCGTCAGAGAACAGCATGAAGTGATAGATGAGGATCTTGGCAGCCTCTTTCAAGGCATCCTTCGGGTGGATGGAACCATCGGTGGTAACTTCGAGAACGAGTTTGTCATAGTCGGTCTTCTGCTCGACACGATATGGTTCAACTGCGTACTTTACGTTACGGATGGGGGTGTAGATTGAATCGATTGGGAGTACGTTGACATCGGTACAGAACTCACGATTCTCATCGGCGGGGACATAGCCACGACCTTTGTTGATGGTGAGCTCAATCTGCATTGATGCCTTGCTATCTAAATGACAAATCACCAAATCAGGGTTTAACACTTCAAATCCAGTCAGATACTTACTTATATCACCGGCCTTGAACTCAGTAGTGTTCTCAACAGTGATACTAACTTTCTCGTTCTCGAATTCTTCTACTACTTGCTTGAATCGAACTTGTTTGAGATTCAAGATAATGTTAGTTACATCTTCCTTGACACCGGGAACTGATGAAAACTCATGCTCAACGCCAGCAATACGGATGGTATTGATAGCAAAGCCCTCAAGTGAAGAAAGAAGTATGCGGCGAAGCGCGTTACCGATGGTAACACCAAAGCCGGGCTCCAATGGGCGGAATTCGAATTTACCGAATCGCTCATTGGCCTCTAACATTACGACTTTATCAGGTTTTTGAAATGCTAATATCGCCATTAACTTAATGATTTTTATTATTTAGAGTACAACTCAACGATTAACTGCTCCTTAATATTCTCAGGAATATCTGCACGCTCTGGCTTGTGGAGGAACTTACCGCTCTTGGTGTTCTCATCCCACTCGAGCCATGGATACTTGCTGTGGTTGAAACCTGCCAGTGCATTCTCGATAACCTCGAGAGACTTGGCCTTCTCGCGAACGCCAACTACCATTCCAGGCTTAACAGAGAAAGAAGGAATGTTAACTACCTTGCCATCAACAACAATGTGCTTGTGGCCTACCAACTGGCGTGCAGCTGCACGAGTGGGGGCGATACCCAGGCGGAATACGACGTTGTCAAGACGGCTCTCCAAATTCTGAAGAAGAACCTCACCGGTAATGCCTTCAGCCTTTGCAGACTTCTCAAACATATTACGGAACTGACGCTCAAGAACACCATAGGTGTACTTAGCTTTCTGCTTCTCTGCCAACATGACACCGTACTCAGACATCTTTCTGCGACGGCTGTTGCCATGCTGTCCAGGAGGGAAGTTTCTTCTGGACAAAACTTTGTCTGCGCCGAAGATGGGCTCACCAAATCGACGTGCAATTTTAGATTTCGGACCTATATATCTAGCCATAATATTTAATAAATGCTATTGATTAAATGTGAATAGAGTAATAATGAGAATACTCTGAATTATACGCGACGGCGCTTGGGAGGACGACAACCGTTGTGTGGCAATGGAGTAACGTCAATAATCTCAGTTACCTCGATACCTGCACCATGCACGGCACGGATAGCAGATTCACGACCATTACCTGGACCCTTAACGTATGCCTTAACCTTACGGAGACCGAGGTCAAAGGCAACTTTGGCGCAATCCTCGGCAGCAGTCTGGGCTGCATAAGGAGTATTCTTCTTAGATCCGCGGAATCCCATTTTACCTGCAGATGACCAAGAGATCACCTGACCTTCACTATTAGCAAGGGAAACGATAATATTGTTGAACGAGCTGTGAACATGAAGCTGTCCTAAAGCGTCAACCTTTACATTTCTTTTCTTTGATGTTGCTTTTGTCTTTGCCATTTTTAGCTTACTTTAAAATTACGATTGAAATCAATCAACACTTAAACTAAAATTACTTCGTAGCCTTCTTCTTATTAGCAACAGTCTTCTTCTTTCCCTTACGAGTACGAGCATTATTCTTTGTGCTCTGACCGCGAACAGGAAGACCATTACGATGTCTGATACCACGATAGCAACCTATATCCATAAGGCGCTTGATGTTCATCTGGATCTCTGAACGGAGATCACCTTCTACTTTGAATTCAGCGCCGATAATTTCACGGATCTTGGCTGCCTGGTCATCAGACCACTCGTTAACCTTCAAGTCACGGCTAACACCTGCTTTGTCCAATATCTTTGCTGAACTACTTCGACCGATACCATAGATATAGGTCAATGCGATTTCGCCACGCTTGTTTTGGGGCAAATCTACTCCAACAATTCTTATTGCCATTTTAGAAAATTGATTAAAAAATACTTCTGTTGTTTGTTAAAAGCATGCAAAATTAGTAAGAAAAATCCTCCTAATCAAACATTTACACAATTTTAACATTAACCCTGACGCATTTTGAACTTAGGGTTCTTCTTGTTGATAACGAACAAACGACCTTTACGACGTACAATCTTGCAGTCGGGTGTGCGCTTCTTTAATGATGCTCTTGTCTTCATATCTTTAATGTTTACTTGTATCTGAAAACGATTCTGCCCTTAGTGAGGTCGTAGGGACTCATCTCTACTTTGACCTTGTCGCCAGGGAGTATCTTTATATAGTGCATTCTCATTTTACCAGAGATGTGGGCAATGATTTGCACGCCATTCTCCAGCTCTACGCGGAACATTGCATTGGAGAGGCTCTCCACAATGACTCCGTCTTGTTCTATTGCAGACTGTTTAGCCATATATTAATTGTGTAATACCTTTTCTATTTCTTCAAAATCAGATAAAATTTCAGCCTTGCCTTTACGGATAGCTATGGTGTGTTCGAAATGCGCTGCTGGCTTGCCGTCGCGTGTCACAATGCTCCACTTGTCGGGTAATAGCCAGATATTGCGGTCACCCATGGTAATCATTGGTTCGATGGCAATGCACATACCAGCTTTTAACATTGTGCCATTACCACGAGAACCATAATTGGGCACCTTGGGTTCCTCGTGCATTTCTTTTCCGATGCCATGCCCTGTGAGTTCACGAACTACTCCATACCCGTGGGATTCGCAATAGTCTTGAACTGTATAGCCGATATCACCGACATGATGACCTGGCAGAGCCACATCAATGGCCCTATATAGCGAGGCCTTGGTAACTTCAAGCAACTGTTTGACTTCGGCGGACACTTCGCCTACACTGAACGTATAGCAACTGTCACCGTTGAAACCGTTGAGGAGTGTTCCACAGTCGATTGAAATAATATCTCCATCCTTAAGAATGGTCTTGGCATCAGGTATACCATGAACTACCACATCGTTGACAGAGGTGCATATACTTGCCGGAAAAGGCTCTCCAAACGGATTGGGGAAATTCTTGAAAGTAGGCACAGCCCCGTGGTCGCGGATAAACTCTTCGGCTATCTTGTCCAACTGGAGTGTGCTGACACCCGGCTTAATATGTTTAGCTAACTCAGCGAGAGTCTGACCGACTAATCGATTAGCCTCTCGCATGAGCGAAATTTCATCCTCTGTTTTCAGAAATATCTTCATTATGATACAGCCTTAATATGCTGCAACATTTCCGCCACGAGTACGGCCAGAGTTCAACAAGCCATCATAATGACGCATGAGCATATGGCTCTCAATTTGCTGAAGTGAGTCAATGACTACACCCACCAAAATCAACAGAGAAGTACCTCCGAAGAATTGAGAGAAAGCCTGCTGAACGTCGAGAAGGCTTGCCAAAGCTGGCATAATTGCGATAAATGCAATGGCCAATGAGCCTGGCAATGTAATACGAGACATTACTGTATCGATATACTCAGCGGTATCCTTACCAGGCTTAACGCCGGGGATGAAACCGTTGTTACGCTTCATATCCTCTGCCATCTGATTGGAATTCAGGGTAATGGCAGTATAGAAATATGTAAACGCTATAACCAAAGCTACATAGAGTGCATTATAAAGCAAAGATCTATTGTCCATCAGATTCTGTACGAGCCAGCTTCCGTTGCTTGTTCCATATGAAACAAATGCAAGAGGAATAAACATCAAAGCCTGAGCAAAGATGATAGGCATCACATTGGCAGCGAACAGCTTCAAGGGGATGTACTGACGTGCACCACCATATTGCTTGTTGCCTACAACGCGCTTAGCATACTGTACCGGAACCTTGCGCACAGCCTGTACGAGCATCAAAGCAGCACAAACCACGGCAAAGAGTATGAGAATCTCAGCAATAAACATTACGAGACCACCACCGGAAATAGCGGTGAAGCGTGAGGTAACTTCCTGAATGAAGGCCTGGGGCAGACGGGCGATAATACCTATGGCAATTATCAGCGAAACGCCATTGCCTACACCCTTGTCGGTAATGCGCTCTCCGAGCCAAAGTATGAACATACTTCCTGCTGCCAGGATGACAGCTGCGGGGAACATGAATACCGTCCAGGAAATACCTGAAGAGAGGGCCTGTCCGGCCTGCATCTTCAGGTTGATAAGGTAAGAAGGACCCTGCAGGAACAGGATGAAGACTGTCAGCACACGAGTGTACCAGCTAATCTTCTTGCGTCCGCTCTCGCCCTCACGCTGCATTTTCTGGAAGTAAGGTACAGCGACAGCCAAAAGCTGCATGACAATAGAAGCAGAGATGTACGGCATAATACCAAGCGCAAAAATCGACGCATTGGAGAATGCACCACCAGAGAACATGTCAAGCAGCGACATCAAGCCACCTGATGTTTGCGACTGTAAGTTTTGTAACTGGGCAGGATTGATGCCGGGAAGGACAACAAACGAGCCAAAACGGTATATAGCCGTAAACAGGAGAGTTATGAGGAGTCGCTTGCGCAAATCCTCAATTCTCCAACAGTTCTTTAGTGTCTCTATAAACTTTTTCATCTACTTTGTTTAGATAATAGTTGTGTTACCACCAGCTGCCTTGATAGCTTCTTCAGCAGCCTTAGAGAAAGCATTAGCTTCTACATCAACCTTAGCTGTAAGAGTTCCGTTAGCCAAAACCTTTACAAGCTCCTTACCATTGGTAAGACCAGCCTCTACAAGCTCTGCTATACCAATCTTGGCATAACCCTTAGCTTCAGCCAGCTTCTGCAGTGTAGAGAGATTGACTGCGAAATACTCTTTATGGTTGATATTCTTAAATCCAGCCTTAGGTACGCGACGCTGCAAAGGCATCTGACCACCTTCGAAGCCAATCTTACGCTTGTATCCAGAACGTGCCTTAGCACCCTTGTGACCACGAGTAGAAGTACCACCCAAGCCAGAACCTGGACCACGACCGATACGGCGACGAGAATGTGTAGAACCCTCAGCTGGTTTCAAATTACTTAATTTCATAATCTTCTGTAGTTAAAAAATTAATTAGTCTATTACGTTAACCAGATGATGCACCTTACGAACCATACCACGGTTGCTAGGAGTATCTTCGATTTCAACAACTTGAGAAATTTTACGGAGACCCAGTGCCTGAAGAGTCTGCTTCTGGTCCAGGGGAGCACCGATTTTGCTCTTGATCTGCTTTACTTTAATTGTTGCCATGTCAGTTCTACTATTAACCGTTAAATACTTTGTTCATACTAATGCCACGCTCGCCAGCTACGGTGTAAGCATCACGCAGCTCACTAAGAGCCAAGATTGTAGCCTTAACCAAGTTGTGAGCATTGGAAGAGCCCTTAGACTTTGCAATCACATCCTTGACACCTACGCTCTCCAGTACAGCACGCATAGCACCACCAGCCTTAAGACCAGTACCGGCAGCAGCGGGCTTGAGAAGAACTTTGGCACCACTGAAAGCCACTTCAACCTCGTGAGGAATGGTACCCTTCAGTACAGGAACCTTAACAAGGTTCTTCTTGGCAGCCTCGGTACCCTTGGAAATTGCAGCGGTAACCTCGCCAGCCTTACCAAGGCCCCAACCGATAACACCATTGCCATCACCTACAACGACGATAGCAGCGAATGTAAAGGTGCGACCACCTTTGGTAACCTTGGTTACTCGATTGATAGCAACCAAGCGGTCTTTCAATTCAACGTCACTATTTATTCTTACTTTATTCATTGCCATAATCGTTTAAAATTTAAGACCACCTTCGCGTGCTGCATCAGCCAAAGCCTGTACACGTCCGTGATAGAGATAACCATTACGGTCGAAAACAACACTCTCAACACCGGCTTTCTTGGCATTCTCGGCTACGAGAGCACCAACCTTCTTGGCCTGCTCAATCTTGGCCATCTTTTCGAGACCGAGAGAAGAAGCTGAAGCCAAAGTTGTACCAGTAAGGTCGTTGATAACCTGTGCATAAATTTGCTTGTTAGAACGGAATACGCTGAGACGAGGACGCTCTGCGGTACCATTCACACTCTTGCGAATACGGAATTTTATCTTGATTCGTCTTTCTACTTTCTTTGTTGTCATAATCGTAAATAATTAAAAGATTACTTAGCGGCAGCTGTCTTACCAGACTTTCTGCGGATAACCTCACCTTTGAACAAGATACCCTTACCTTTATATGGTTCAGGCTTGCGGAAAGAACGAATTTTTGCACAGATGAGACCAAGAAGCTGCTTGTCACAGCTCTCCAGTATGATGATAGGATTCTGGTTTCTCTCAGACTTTGTCTCAACCTTAACCTCCTTAGGAAGTTGGATAAAGATAGGGTGAGTATAACCCAAAGAGAACTCGATAAGATTACCCTGATTTGAAACACGATAACCTACACCTACGAGCTCCAATGTCTTGCTATAACCAGCGCTGACACCTACTACCATGTTGTTTACCAGTGAACGGTAAAGTCCGTGGAAAGCCTGCTTCTGCTTGTAGTTTACGGGGCTGTTCTCATCGATTTCGAACACGATGCTACCATCGGTCAAAGTCAGTTTGATTGAGGGGTCAATCCACTGAGAGAGCTCACCCTTAGGACCCTTAACATTAACGATGTTGGTCTTCTCGTCGAAGTTAACTGTAACTCCTGCGGGAATATTAATTGGCAATTTACCTATTCTTGACATAATTAAATCCTCCAATTAATTAATAAACATAACAAAGAACCTCACCGCCAATCTTGAGGGCAGCTGCTTCCTTATCAGTCATAACACCTTGAGATGTAGATATAATGGCTATACCTAATCCGTTAATTACTCTCGGCATGTCCTTGTAACCGGTATACTTACGGAGACCAGGAGTAGACACACGCTTCAGACACTTGATAGCGTTCTGCTTGGTGTTGTTGTCATACTTCAAGGCAACTTTAATAGTACCCTGGGGACCATCTTCTACGAACTTGTAGTTCAGAATGTAACCCTTCTCGAAGAGAATCTTGGTAATAGACTTCTTCATGTTTGACGCAGGAACCTCAACAACTCTGTGATGAGCCATGATTGCGTTTCTGAGTCTTGTCAGATAATCTGCTATTGGATCTGTCATATAAATAAATGTTTAATTAATCGGGACTACCCCGACAATATTAAAAAAAATTCGTTGTGATTTTTCGTAAGAACACGGAAGAAACAGTTTCTTCCGCATTCTCTGAAATATCTTACCAGCTTGCTTTCTTTACTCCAGGTATGAGACCCTGAGAAGCCATTTCGCGGAACTGGATACGAGAGATACCGAACTGGCGGATATAACCCTTTGGACGACCAGTGATCTTGCAACGGTTGTGCAGGCGAATTGGATTAGCGTTCTTGGGAATAGACTGAAGTTTACGAGCAGCCTCATAAGCCTCTGCGATATCGTCAGTGGTCGCAATAATTTTCTTTAGAGCTGCACGCTTTTCAGCATAGCGAGCTACCAATTTTGCGCGCTTAACCTCGCGGGCCTTCATTGATTCTTTTGCCATATCTATTAATCGTTTTTAGCATTCTTGAATGGGAGACCGAAAGCCTTGAGCAGAGCATAACCTTCTTCATCTGTGCTTGCAGAAGTTACGAAAGTAATGTTCATACCCTGGATGCGATCTACCTGATCAATATTGATTTCAGGGAAGATAATCTGCTCTGAAACGCCGAGAGTATAGTTACCACGACCGTCAAACTTGCTTTCGATACCCTTGAAGTCACGGATACGGGGAAGAGCCACACGGATAAGTTTCTCGAGGAACTCATACATGCGCTCACGACGCAATGTTACCATGACACCGATAGGCATCTTCTTACGCAGCTTGAAGTTTGCGATATCCTTCTTAGAATATGTAGCAACAGCCTTCTGACCGGTAATGGCTGAAATCTCATTAATGGCTACATCGATGATTTTCTTATCCTGTGTAGCGTCACCGAGACCCTGGTTAATAACGATTTTCTTCAGGACAGGAATTTGCATTGCTGAAGAATAGTTGAACTGCTTCTGGAGAGCAGGTGCTATAGTCTCATTATAGACTTTCTTTAACTGTGCTGTATCCATTACTTAATTACCTCCCCTGATTTTTTAGCGATACGGATTACGTTCTTGCCTTCGTGCTTGATGGCAACACGAGTAGCCTTACCACTCTTTGGATCTATCAAACTCAAATTTGAGATATGAATAGGTGCTTCTTGTTTTACAATACCGCCTTGTGGGTTCTTTGCAGAAGGCTTTGTACTCTTAGATACAATATTGACGCCCTCAACGATGGCACGGTTATCGCTAACCATTACCTTGAGCACCTTACCGGTTTTGCCCTTGTCACGTCCGGCAAGAACAACAACCATATCGTCTTTTCTAATATGTAACTTAGTCATTGATTACTAATTTTAAAAATTAAAGAACCTCAGGTGCCAAAGAAACAACCTTCATATTTACGGCACGGAGCTCACGAGCAACAGGACCGAAGATACGGCTTCCACGGAGCTCACCAGCATTGTTGAGCAACACACAAGCGTTGTCATCAAAGCGTATATATGAACCGTCGGCACGACGAATTTCCTTTTTTGTGCGAACGATCAAAGCCTTAGATACCGCTCCCTTTTTCAAATCACTTGAAGGTACAACGTTCTTGACAGCAACGACAATCACGTCACCAACACTGGCATAACGGCGGCGTGTACCACCGAGGACACGAATACACAGAGCCTCGCGTGCACCACTGTTATCACATACTGTAAGTCTTGATTCTGCCTGTATCATAATTACTTAGCTTTTTCAACGATTTGTACTAATCTCCATCTCTTTGTCTTAGACAGAGGACGAGTCTCCATGATCTGTACTGTATCACCTACATTAGCCTCATTGTTCTCGTCATGTGCATGGTACTTCTTCGTCTTCTGAACGAATTTACCATAAATAGGGTGCATCTCCTTAAACTTAGCTGCAATAACAATGGTTTTATCCATTTTGTTGCTGATAACGACACCCTGTCTTACTTTTCTTAAATTTCTTGTTTCCATCTGGACCATTGTTATTTATTAAGTTCTCTCTGACGAAGCACTGTCTTCATGCGTGCGATATCACGACGTGCAGCCTTAATCTGTGATGGATTTTCAAGAGGAGTAACACTATGGTTGAGCTTCATCTGGTGAAGTGCAGCCTCTGCATTCTCCAATTTCTCGCGCAGATCCTTGTCGGCGAGTTCTTTTACTTCATTAATCTTCATAGCTTAAGCGTTTTTGTCGTAATCACGTCTTACAATAAATTTTGTCTTAACGGGGAGCTTCTGAGCTGCGAGGCGCAGAGCCTCTTTAGCAATGTCGAAAGATACTCCCTCTACTTCAAAGAGGACACGGCCAGGTGTTACAGGTGCAACCCATCCTGCGGGATCACCCTTACCCTTACCCATACGTACGTCAGCAGGCTTACGTGTAATAGGTTTGTCGGGGAAAATGCGGATCCAAACTTGACCCTGACGGTTCATGTGACGGTTTACTGCCACACGAGCTGCTTCTATCTGTCGGCTGTCAATCCATTTAGCCTCAAGTGTCTTGATACCAAATGAGCCGAAAGCCAGCTGTGTACCACGGTGAGCGTTGCCTTTGTTGCCACGTCCATCTTGTGGTCTTCTATATTTTACTCTTTTAGGCTGTAACATGATAACTTCTTCTTTTAACGGTTATTGTTTCTTCTACGATTACCGCGACCACGTCCGCCGTTGTTTGAGCGACCGGCATTCTGCTTCTCCTGAGTGAAGTTAGGAGTAAGGTCACGCTTTCCGTAAACCTCACCACGGCAAATCCACACTTTGATACCGAGAAGACCTACCTTGGTAAGTGCTTCTGCCTGGCAGTAATCGATATCGGCACGGAATGTGTGCAGAGGAGTACGTCCCTCTTTGTACATTTCCTTACGTGCCATTTCAGCACCATTCAGACGGCCACAGATTTGAATCTTGACACCCTCGGCACCAGCACGCATTGTATTCTGAATAGCCATCTTGATAGCACGGCGGTATGCAACCTTACCTTCTACCTGGCGAGCGATGTTATTGCCTACAATTGTAGCATCCAGATCGGGCTTCTTAACTTCAAATATGTTAATCTGAATATCCTTCTTATAGAGTTTCTTCAACTCTTCCTTCAGTTTGTCAACATCTTGACCACCTTTACCAATGACGAGACCCGGACGGGCTGTGCAAATAGTGATGGTGACGAGCTTCAGTGTACGCTCGATGACAATCTTAGATACGTTAGCCTTAGCCAGACGCTCATTGAGATATTTACGGATTTTACGGTCTTCGACCAGGTTGTCTCCGAAATTCTTGCCACCAAACCAATTTGATTCCCAACCACGGATAATACCCAGTCGGTTGCTTATCGGATTTACTTTCTGTCCCATTCTATTTATTATTTTTCGTCGTTAGTTTTGGCATCAACAAACAAAGTTACATGATTAGAACGCTTACGGATTCTGTAACCACGACCCTGTGGTGCAGGTCTCATACGCTTCATTGTAACGCCTTCGTCTACGAAGACCTTACTGATATAAAGCTCTCCGTCTTCAGCCTTGCGTTCGTTCTTATTCTCCCAGTTAGCGATAGCTGAGCGCAGCAGTTTCTCAACATCTGCGGCAGCCTGCTTTTTAGAGAATCGTAATACGCCGAGTGCGCGGTTTACCTCCATGCCACGAACCATATCTACGACATATCGCATCTTACGTGGTGATGAGGGCACGCCATTCAGCTTAGCGAAATACAAATTTTTGCGAGCAGCCTTAAGCTTTTCAGCTGCTTCATGTTTTCTTGCTCCCATTAGTTATGTTATTTACTTTAAAATGGTTTGCCTAATTTACTTTCTATTACCAGAGTGACCACCAAAGCGACGTGTGAGAGAGAATTCTCCAAGCTTATGGCCTACCATGTTCTCGGTAATGTAAACAGGGATAAATTTATTTCCGTTGTGAACAGCAACAGTATGCCCTACGAAATCGGGTGATATCATTGATGCTCTGGCCCAAGTCTTTACGACGGTCTTCTTACCGCTTTCGTTCATAGCAAGAATCTTCTTCTCGAGCGATACGTTGATATATGGACCTTTTTTAAGAGAACGACTCATAATTTACTCTTTATTTTTTATTAGCTCTTTCGATAATATACTTGTTAGAATGCTTCTTAGGTGCACGTGTCTTCAGACCCTTAGCGTAGAGACCCTTACGTGAACGTGGATGACCACCAGACTGACGGCCTTCACCACCACCCATTGGGTGATCATGGGGGTTCATAACAACACCACGGTTGTGAGGACGACGACCCAACCAGCGTGAGCGACCAGCCTTACCAGACTGCTCGAGAGCGTGGTCAGAGTTTCCAACACTTCCTACTGTAGCCTTACAAGCAGAGAGAATCTTACGAGTCTCGCCTGAAGGGAGCTTAATAACACAATAACTGCCCTCACGAGAAGTCAACTGAGCGAAATTACCAGCCGAACGAACGAGCAGAGCACCCTGACCAGGACGCAGCTCAAGGTTGTGAACTACTGTACCTACAGGAATGTTAGCCAAAGGAAGAGCATTACCGATTTCAGGAGCAGCATCTGCACCTGACATTACGGTAGCACCTACCTTGAGTCCGTTAGGAGCAACAATGTAACGCTTTTCACCATCAGCGTAATACAGCAATGCTATACGTGCAGATCTGTTAGGATCATACTCGATAGACTTTACAACTGCTGGAACACCATCTTTCTCACGTTTGAAGTCGATAAGACGATACTTCTTCTTGTGACCACCGCCCATATAGCGGACAGTCATTTTACCGGTGTTGTTACGACCACCGGTAGAACGCTTACCGTAAACGAGAGACTTCTCTGGCACGGATGCAGTAATCTCTTCGAACGTGCCAATAACTTTGTGTCTTTGTCCCGGTGTAACGGGATTAAATTTACGTACTGCCATTTTCTATTTAGATATTGCTATAAAAATCAATTGTATCGCCTTCTTTCAAAGTAACGATAGCTTTCTTGAACGAGTTCTTCTGTCCCTTAACCAAGCCAGCCTTGGTGTAACGGGCAGAACGCTTGCCAGCATAAACTGCTGTGTTTACATCTACTACAGTAACATTGTACAGACTCTCGACTTCAGCCTTAATTTGGAGTTTATTAGCCTCAGGACGAACTACGAAGCCGAAACGATTCGACATCTTCTCTGTAATGTTGTTCATCTTCTCAGTAACCAATGGTTTGATAATAAATGCCATATTCTAATTCTCCTTATTTCATTAAGATTTCGTCGATAACCTTGAGAGAATTCTCAGTTACTACCAGCACGTCTGCGTTCAAAACTTTGTAAGTATTTACTGCAGAAGCGAGGATAACTTCAGAGCCCTTCAAATTACGAGCCGACAAATATACGTTTTTATTGCTTTCTGGCAAAACAACAAGGGTCTTTTTGCCTTCAACTTTAAGATTTTTAGTAATATTTACAAAATCTTTAGTCTTGGGGGCCTCAAAAGTGAAGTCTTCAACCACAACAACAGCATTCTCCTGTGCCTTATAAGACAGGGCTGATTTGCGAGCGAGTACCTTAACTTTCTTGTTCAGCTTGAAGCCGTAATCGCGAGGCTTGGGACCGAATACACGACCACCACCTACGAGTACAGGTGAGTTGATATCACCACGGCGAGCACCACCGCCACCTTTCTGACGTCCAAGTTTACGAGTAGAACCGCTCATTTCGCTTCTTTCCTTTGACTTGGCTGTACCCTGACGCTGATTAGCAAGATACTGCTTTACATCAAGATAAAGAACGTGATCGTTAGGCTCAATTCCAAAGATAGCATCATTGAGAACTACCTTTCTTCCGGTCTCCTGACCGTTGATATTTAATACGCTAACTTCCATTTACTTCTCAATTAAAACGGTTGAACCATTGCATCCAGCGAAAGAGCCCTTAACGATAAGAAGGTTCTGTTCTGGAATTACCTTTAACACCTTAAGGTTCTGAGTTGTTACGCGGTCGCCACCCATCTGGCCACCCATGCGCATGCCCTTGAATACCTTTGCGGGGTAAGAACAAGCACCGATAGAACCGGGCTTACGAGCGCGGTCATCCTGACCGTGAGTAGACTGGCCTACACCACCGAAACCATGGCGCTTAACAACACCCTGGAAGCCTTTACCCTTAGAGGTACCGATTACGTCTACAAATTCGGCGTCATTGAACAACTCTACAGTGATAGTGTCACCGAGATTGTACTCCTCATCAAATTTGAACTCGGCCAAGTGCTTTTTTGGTGTTGTGCCGGCCTTCTTGAAGTGTCCCTGCAAAGGCATAGAAGTATTCTTCTCCTTAGCCTCAGCGAAACCCAACTGTACAGCCTTGTAACCATCCTTCTCTACGGTTTTAACCTGGGTTACAACACAAGGACCAGCTTCGATAACAGTGCACGGAATATTCTTACCGTCGGCACTGAAAACGGATGTCATTCCGATTTTTTTTCCTAATAATCCTGGCATTTCTTTAATGAATAAATAATTAAACTACAAATTAGACCTTAATCTCAACTTCTACACCACTGGGCAATTCAAGTTTCATCAGCGCATCAACTGTCTTGGCAGTTGAACTATAGATATCAATCAAGCGCTTGAAGTCAGAGAGCTGGAACTGCTCACGGGCTTTCTTGTTAACGAATGTACTGCGGTTAACAGTGTAAATACGCTTGTGTGTTGGCAATGGAATAGGACCGCTGACGATGGCGCCGGTGGCCTTAACAGCCTTCACGATTTTCTCTGCTGACTTGTCAACCAACTGGTGGTCGTAAGACTTCAGCTTAATTCTGATTTTCTGACTCATTGTCTTTTACTTTATTAATATTAGTAATTGTAATAGGAGGAGAGATACGCTGCTTAAGAGTCATTCGCTAAGCAGCGTCTCTCTTCCAGTATTGATTTTGCTATTAAAGGAGCTCTGAGTGACCGTTCTGCTCATCCAACACTGCCTTGGCAATGGCTGTTGATACAGGAGCGTGGTGATCATACTCCATAGAGCTTGTAGCACGACCAGAGGTGATGGTGCGCAGAGCAGTTACATAACCGAACATTTCTGCCAGAGGAACCATAGCCTTAACCACGCGGGCACCGCTACGGCCTTCCTCCATACCCTGAACCATACCACGACGCTTGTTCAAGTCGCCGATTACATCACCCATGTTCTCTTCGGGAGTAACTACCTCGACTTTCATGATGGGCTCCATCAGTACGGGCTTAGCCTTAGGACAGAGAACCTTGAATGCCTGGTGAGCTACGAGCTCGAATGACAACTGGTCTGAGTCAACGGGGTGGAAGCTACCATCGGTAAGAGTAACCTTCATACCTGTCATGGGGAAGCCACCGAGAACACCGTTGGCGAGGCAGTCCTTGAATCCCTTCTCTACAGAGGGGATGAACTCCTTAGGAATGTTACCACCCTTAACCTCGTTGATGAACTGCAGGTCGCCATCCTTGTAGTCTTCGTCCTTAGGACCGATTGTAACATCGATACAAGCGAACTTACCACGACCACCACTCTGCTTCTTGTAAGTCTCACGGCTCTGGGCTGTGCCGATAATGGCCTCCTTGTAGTTAACCTGGGGCTTACCCTGGTTACATTCTACCTTGAACTCACGCTTCAGACGGTCGATGATGATGTCGAGGTGAAGCTCACCCATACCAGAGATAATGGTCTGACCACTCTGCTCGTCGGTACGAACGGTGAATGTGGGGTCTTCCTCAGCCAGCTTGGCAAGACCGTTGTCCAGCTTGGCAACATCGGCCTGGCTCTTGGGCTCTACAGCGATAGAGATCACGGTATCGGGGAAGGTCATAGACTCAAGAACGATGGGCTTAGACTCATCGCAGAGAGTATCACCAGTACGGATATCCTTGAAGCCTACACCTGCACCGATATCACCGGCGTCGATTGACTCCATTGGGATTTCCTTGTTAGAGTTCATCTGGAACAGACGGCTGATACGCTCCTTCTTGCCTGAGCGGGGGTTGTACACGTAAGAACCGGCAACAACCTTACCAGAGTAGACACGGAAGAATACCAGACGGCCCATGAATGGGTCAGTGGCAATCTTGAATGCCAAAGCCGATGTAGGCTCGTCCTCAGAAGGCTTGCGATCCTCCTCTTCCTCAGTATCGGGGTTGGCACCCACGATAGCCTCTGTATCCAGAGGTGAGGGAAGGAATGCACAAGTATAGTCAAGCAGAGGCTGTACACCCTTGTTCTTGTAAGAAGAACCGAGCAACATAGGAGTAATCTCCATAGCGATGGTACCCTTACGGATAGCGGCGATAAGCTGCTCTTCAGAAATCTCAGCACCTTCGAGATACTTCTCCATCAGGTCGTCGTCGAAGTTGGCAGCATTCTCTACCATCTTCTCTCTCCACTCATTGGCCTCGTCAACGAGGTCAGCGGGGATATCCTCAATATCGTATTCAGCGCCCATAGTCTCATCGTGCCACAGGATAGCCTTCATCTTGATAAGGTCAACGAGACCCTTGAAGTTTTCCTCTGCACCGATTGGAATCTGGATAGGACAGGGGTTGGCACCCAGGATGTCCTTCATCTGCTGTACGGTCTCGAAGAAGTCGGCACCCGAACGGTCCATCTTGTTCACATAACCGATACGGGGTACATTGTACTTGTCGGCCTGACGCCATACAGTCTCAGACTGTGGCTGAACGCCATCGGCTGCTGAATAAGTAGCGATAGCACCATCGAGAACGCGGAGTGAGCGCTCTACCTCTGCGGTGAAGTCAACGTGTCCGGGAGTATCGATAAGGTTTATCTTGTACTGCTTGTTGTTCCAAGTCCAGTTACAAGTGGTGGCAGCAGAGGTGATAGTGATACCACGCTCCTGCTCCTGTGCCATCCAGTCCATTGTTGCAGCACCGTCGTGCACCTCACCAATCTTGTGGGTCTTACCGGTGTAGAACAGGATACGCTCAGATGTAGTCGTCTTACCGGCATCGATGTGTGCCATAATACCGATATTACGAGTCAAATGTAAATCGCGGTTTGCCATTTTCTTTTATTCCTTATATATATGTAATGATTAGAATCTGAAGTGAGCGAATGCGCGGTTAGCCTCAGCCATACGGTGCATGTCTTCCTTACGCTTGTAAGCGCCACCCTGATTGTTGAATGCGTCCATAATCTCTGCAGCGAGCTTGTCTGCCATGGTCTTACCACCACGCTTGCGAGCGAAAGCGATAAGGTTCTTCATAGAGATGCTCTCCTTGCGGTCGGGACGGATTTCGGTAGGAACCTGGAAAGTGGCACCACCGATACGACGGCTCTTTACTTCTACCTGGGGAGTGATATTGTCGAGGGCCTGCTTCCAAATCTCCAGGGGAGACTTCTCTTCATTAGCCATCTTCTCCTTTACGACATCAAGAGACTTGTAGAAAATTTCGTATGAAGCATTCTTCTTGCCATCATACATCAAGTGGTTCACGAACTTAGAGACCTTCTGGTCGTTGAACACGGGATCCGGAAGAATCACGCGCTTCTTTGGTTTTGCTTTTCTCATTGCTTTTGTTAAATTAATATTCTGCGGAGGCTGCTCATTTGTTCTTCAACGCCAGCTCTCTGGCATTTACTCAACCTTGACTTATTCTCCAGCAAAACGATTATAATGTTTCTTTTGTTTTACACGCCGCAAGTCCTCAGGCTTCTCCGCCTGTGAACTTTCGGCATATACATCTTCGGGCTATTACTTCTTAGCCTTAGGACGCTTTGCACCATACTTAGAACGGCGCTGTGTACGGTTTGCGACACCTGCGGTATCCAAAGTACCACGAACGATGTGATAACGTACACCGGGGAGGTCCTTAACACGACCACCACGTACCAGTACGATAGAGTGCTCCTGCAGGTTGTGGCCCTCTCCTGGGATGTAAGAGTTCACTTCCTTCTGGTTTGTCAAACGCACACGGGCAACTTTTCTCATTGCCGAATTAGGCTTCTTAGGTGTTGTAGTATAGACACGAACGCATACACCACGACGCTGGGGACAATTGTCCAACGCGGGAGACTTGCTCTTATCTACCAACACGTTTCTGCCTTTTCTTACCAATTGTTGAATTGTAGGCATAGTTTTACTTTTTTAATTTATATATTTATTTTTGTTATTATCAATCGATTGCGACGGTATTTATGATGCCGTTTCGGGCTGCAAAGTTACATATTTTCTATCAAACCACCTAATTATACATATTATAAAGCGCTTCCAGATAGTAAAATTTAACAGTTAGTTGTGTTTTTTATATATTTTTCACCGCCAAAATCATCTCGAGCGTGCCCTTGATAGTCATTTTTGTCACAAAAACAAGCTGCCCGCGCAGGAAAATGACCTCCCTTGCGCTGACTGTGTGCGCACACATTACCGCAACCCTCTATACGCCCCGGTTCAGCGCCTTTGAGTATCAGTTTTTGCCCTTTCAATCCTGACACCCAACCC
>NZ_NPJL01000026.1:0-732 GCF_002251325.1 Prevotella sp. P4-67 | reverse complement strand
TATTGCTGTCCGCTAAAACTTTTTTTGAGCATATAAAAATTAGGGCTGGATTCCTCGCTTGGAATTCAGCCCTTTTAGTTACCTTTGTTTCTTGTTGTAAATTTCAATTCAAGTAACTATGAACAAAGGTACACATTTTAGCGGACAGCCGATGTATGGTCAGCTAATAAATTTGCTCAACAAGGAAGATATTCTCAAATTCAGCCGCGAGTATAATGGTGAACGCTACATAAAGCGCTTTGATGCCTACCAGCATATGGCCATAATGCTTTACGCGGTGATCAGGAAATTCGACACATTGCGCGAGATTACTGATTCTATGTTTCCTGAAACGCGCAAGCTCGCCCGTTTGGGCATAAGGACGATGCCAAGGCGCAGCACTTTGTCTGATGCCAACGCCCGCAGGCCTGAGGCCGTGTTTGAGGCCACGTACCGCAGCCTGTACGCCCGATACAAGGACGAACTTTCCTCGGACAGCCGAAAACGGCGGATGCTCGCATGGTTCAACCGCCTGCAGATTATCGACTCCACGACAATAAGCCTTTTTTCCAACCTCATTTTCAAAGGCGTGGGCAGGCATCCCAAGACCGGGAAAAAGAAGGGTGGCATAAAAGTACACACGAATATCCACGCTAACGAGTTCATGCCGTCTGACATCAAGTTCACGTCAGCCGCAACCAATGACAGCTTTATGCTGAAGCCCGCGAATTATAACGATGGAGATATCATTGC
>NZ_NPJL01000025.1:0-96674 GCF_002251325.1 Prevotella sp. P4-67 | reverse complement strand
TAGTTAATCGCATCCAATTCTGTCAACTAATTTTAGGAATAGTCAAATTTTCTTGTATTTTCACGAATAATCCAAGCAGAATTTATTATATTTGCATTTGAATTTAATTTTTTAATGCATGGAGAATTTAAATAGACTGAAAGCTGTTCTTGCAGATGCTGGTCAAACGAACAAATGGTTGGCAGAGCAGTTAGGCAAGGATCCTGTGACCGTGTCAAAGTGGTGTACAAATACCACTCAGCCTGATTTGTTGACGTTATCTAAAATATCGGATTTGTTACACATCGATATTCGCGAACTTCTTGTGAGCAGGAATCAGCCTGTTCAGCCACTAACAAAAGAAGTTAAATAAGTTCAAGAACTTAGTGGTTTTTTTCGGCAATGTTTTAAATAAGATACTAAACGATTAAATAGATATGCTTAAAATCGTTCAAAACAACCCATATCGTTTTCTGGGAGTTTGTTCTAACGCTCCCACTGCTGAACGTTTGGCAAATAGCCGTAAATTGAATGCTTTTTTGAAAGTAAATAAAGAGGTTTCCTTCCCTCTTGACATTACAAATTTATTGCCATCATTGGTGAGAACAACAGATGGAATGAATGCGGCGAATAATAGCATTAATTTACCAAAGGATCAGTTGAAATACGCTCTTTTCTGGTTTATTAATTCCTCAGCTATCGATAAGATGGCACTGGAATATCTCCAGAATGGTAATACTTCTAAGTCTTCTGAATTGTTTGGAAAGAAAGAGACTTTCTCTTCATTGATTAATCAGGGTGTTCTCGCTTTTATCAATGGAGATGATGGAGAGGCAATACAATGTGTCACAAAGGTTATCCATGATGATGATTATCGCAGTGATTTTGTAGAAGCAGTTTGTGGTTCGACATTCAATATTTCAGAAGAAGATTTGGCTAAACTCTTTATAGATGCGCTACTTGAAGAGATTAAAGTCAGTGAATTAAAAGACTTGTTTGAACAATATGGCACATCATCTGATGACGATGAATTTTTACAAGAAAAGGCAATTGGAGAACCGATTGCTGCTATCAATAGTGCAGTAGCCCAAGCAAAAAACATAAAAAACGATGATGCTCCAGCCCAGTACCAGGCTGGTGTAACGTTGATGAATTCAACTAAAGCCGACTTACAAGCTATTCGTTCTATTTTGGGCACATCGAATATGCAATATCAAATGGTAGCTGATAATCTTGCCAAGCAAATACTTCAATGTGGCATCAACTACTACAATAATGCAAGTGAAGATGAGGATGTGGAAATAGATAAAGCATTTACACTTCAGAACTATGCTCTATCAATAGCAGTCGGAAGATTAACTAAAGACCGCTGTAAAGAGAATGTTGATATTCTAAAGAAAAAGAAAGAAGAACTTCCTCCAAAGGAAGCTAGATATTATGACAAGAAAATCAAGGACGCTTTGGCCGTCTATATGACACAGCCTGATAAGATTAGTTATGCAATCAGCTTGATTAAAAAAGTGGTTCCTTATTTGATGTCTATTAAGGAGGTTCTTGGCGGCAGTAACACGTACTATCTGAGAATGTCAACTTTGATAGTTAACGCTTCTCTCCATAACATTATTGAGGAATTTAATAGTGTTATGAATGATGGTGTTCAGCTTCAACTTCTACTTGACAGAGCAGGTACTATGCGTACAATTAGAAACGTCTTTGATCAAGCTTGGAAGGCAACCCTTTATATGGATAAGCTGGATATGGAACCTGAATTCAAAAGAGGCAGATATAATCAGAACCGTTCAGCTCTGAAAGGACAAGTAGAACAAGTAATAAACGTATATCAAACAGTTTCTTTAGATATGCGTGGTGAGAAAAAGATTTTTGAAGATTGTAGAACGGTTTCCGACTTAAATAACTATACAAGTCTGTTCCCTGGTGGTAAATATGCATCTCAGGTAAAGGACAAAATTGAAAAAATGGAGTTTGATGCTTGTACGTCTACACAAGATTGTCAAAAATTCAAGGACAAGTATCCTCGAAGTAGATACGACATCGATTCCAAGTGGGAAGAATGCTACTACAAGCAGTGTAGAAATATTTCACATTATGAAGGATATTTAAGAGATTATCCTAATGGAAAATATGTATCACAAGCTAAGGCAAATATTGACAAGCTCTCTTATGAGTCTTGCCGGAGCGTTAGTGATTATAGAACATATATGTCTAAATTCCCTCATGGAAAATATTTCTCGCAAGCAAAATTGTTTGTAGATGACGAAGAAATGTGGTCTCGATGCACATCTTCGGACAGCAAAGATTTGTATAAAGAATATCTTGCGAAGTTCCCCAATGGTCGCCACAAGACTGAAGCGGAACAAAAAGCAAGTGCTTGCTATGTTGCAACCATGGTATATGGAGATTACAATCATCCACAGGTTGTAGCTCTTCGCAGTTTCCGTGATGATACATTGCAACATTCAGCATTAGGAAGAGCCTTTATTCGTTTTTATTACAGAAACTCCCCCACATGGGTTGAGAAGATGCGTGGTAAGAAAACGATTAACAGTATAATAAGAACAATATTGGATAAATTTATAATACTATACAATCATGAAAGTAAGTAGAATTATTTTGGCTTTGATTGCTTCTGCGATTGTAGCCACATCCTATGCAGAAAGCAATGACAGTGTTAAGTTTGTGAGATTAGAGCAAACTCTTCAAAAAGAGATAAAAGCTCGTGAGTCTCTGAAAACTGAATTAGCCATTCAAAAAGATTTAATAAAGAACCAGGCAGGTGTAATTGATTCTCTTCGTTCTGCTATTGATCAGAATGCAAGAAATATAAAGACTGCTGCTGATGAAATTGGGGTGAAAATTGATGAGACAAATTCAACTCTTGGTTCAAAAGCTGACTCCTCAGATGTTAAATCAAAAACAATTTGGGGAGGCATCATTCTTATATTACTTGCTATTTTAGGTGCAATAGTTTATTATCTTCTTCACAAAAGGATTAATAAGGGGAATGCCGATGTTAATGCTTTAATGGAGAAGTCTGATAAATTGAATGAGCAAATCCTCAATCAATTCTCCTTGGAAATGGCAGAAATGCAGAAAATTTCTGCGTCATTAGCAGCCATAGAAAAGACCTCTGGCCAACAAGGAGGTACATCTTCTGAGCCTGACCATTCTCTTATTAAGACTCTTGCAGACCGCATTACTTTCATGGAAATGACACTCTTTAAGATGGATCCTAAAGTTAAAGGTTACAAACAACTTTCAAAATCCATTTCTCAAATGAAGGACAATCTTCTTGCTAACGGGTATGAACTCGTTGAAATGCTTGGTAAACCCTATAACGATGGAATGAAAGCGGTCGCTAATTTCAATGATGATGATGAAATAGAGGAAGGAAAGCGAATCATTACGGCAATCATCAAACCGCAAATTAATTATAAGGGCCAGATGATTCAAGCTGCTCAGATTACAGTTAGTCAAAATATTCAATAATATCATAAGGTTTTTTACGCTCATGGCACAAATTAAGATGAAGTACGGAATTGACTTGGGTACCACCAATTCCGCAATCTGCAAGATGGAGAACGGTGAACCGACCATCAAAAAAACCGATACCCTTAAAGATACGCTCCCTTCTTGTGTCTCATTCACAAAGAAGAAAGTTATTAAAGTTGGCGACAGTGCTTATAACGACCTTCGTCAAGATAAATCTCGCGCATCAAAGAAAATGTCAAAAATGAGCGAGAATGTGTTCCTTGAATTCAAGCGCACAATGGGATTGGACACTCAATATGAGAGCAAGAATATGGAACGTTCATTCTCTTCCGAAGAGCTCTCTGCAGAAGTTTTGAAAGCACTGAAGTCCTTTGTTTCAGATGATTCAATCAATGCATGTGTTATTACAATTCCTGCAAAGTTTAAAACCGACCAGATTGCTGCTACAAAACGTGCAGCGACTATGGCGGGTATTGACCATTGCGAACTTCTTCAGGAACCAATTGCCGCATCTATGGCATATGGATTGAGTTCTGCCAAGAAAGATGGTATGTGGCTCGTTTTTGACTTCGGTGGAGGAACATTTGATGCTGCCCTTTTGAAAGTTGAAGATGGTATCATGCAGGTAAAAGACACTGAAGGAGACAACTATCTTGGAGGCAAGAATCTGGACTATGCTATTGTTGACGAAATCATTATCCCATATCTTAAAGAGAACTACGTTATCGATGATATTTTAGAAGACGACACTAAGAAGCAGATTCTTCGTGACGCAATGAAATTCTATGCTGAACAAGCAAAGAACCAGTTGTCTTTCAAAGATAAGTGCGATGTTACTTCACAACTTGACGAATTTGGTGAAGATGACGAAGGTACAGAGATTGAACTAGATATGGTAATTACAAAAGAACAAATTGCCGAAGTTCTTTCTCCGATTTTCCAGAAAGCAATTGATATTTGCAAGAATCTACTTTCAAGAAACAATCTAAAGGGAAAAGATCTTGACTCCCTGATTCTCGTTGGTGGCCCAACTTATTCACCCGTTCTTAGGAGTATGCTCAAAGAACAGATAACTCCTAATGTCGATACTAGTATCGATCCAATGACAGCTGTTGCCAAAGGTGCTGCTTTGTTTGCTTCTGGAATAGATACAGAAAGTAAGGGACCTGGCGTTGGTGTTGGCGGTAATAGTTGTACAGTGGCTCTTGATTTAGCTTATGAATCAAGTTCTGTTGAAACTGTTGAATTTGTATCTGTTAAGCTTCTAAAGAATGAATGTACAGGCACTATTCCTTCAAAAATATTCATTGAGCTGACTCGTAATGATAAGGGATGGTCAAGTGGTAAGGTCGAAATCAACGAAATCGGTGATGTTATTGAGTGTCAGCTCATGGAAGGAAAGTCAAATTCATTCGCAATTGTAGCATATGATGATAAGGGAAGTACAATTCCTTGCTTCCCTAATGAAGTGAACATCATGCAAGGTATAGTTGTAGGTAATGCTGTCCTTCCTTATAACATCGGCATTGAGGCACATGACAGCAATCGCAATAAGGATGTATTTGTACCGTTAAAGGGTCTTGAAAAGAATCAACCAATTCCTGCTATCGGTGTTCGTAACGGTCTTAAGACTCCTTCACAATTACGTCCGGGCATGACAACTGATCGTCTTGTTATTCCTATCTATCAAGGTGAGCACAATGCGGAAGGTAGTAATGCTATCTATAATGACCATGTAACCAATATTATCATAACAGGTGATGATGTTCCGGCATTAATACCAGCTAATAGCGATCTTGATATTACTGTTAAGGTCGATCGTTCACAAATGATGACTGTTGAAGTAACCTTCCCTGTAATTGGCGAAACTGTCGAGAAAGAAATTGATGTTAATCAGCGTTCTGGTGTAAATGAGGACGATCTTGATGAACGACTTAACGAAGCCAAACGCAAACTTCGCAACCTGCAGTCTACCAATGGCGTTGAAGAACATGAAATATCAGAAGCTCAATCTATGCTCAAAGATATTATTGGCCGTTTTGATGGTGAAAAGGGTTCAGAAGATGGTAAAATGCATTTGCTTGCTGACCTTCGTCGTACTTTCTTAAAGATGGAAGAGACAGAGAATGCTCATGAATGGGAAACTCTGGAAACAGAACTTCGCGAAGAATTTGACAGACTGGAGAAAGCCAATAATGATCTTGGCAACAAGCATGATGACCAAGTAGCAGAACTCCGCCGTCAGACAGATATGGCAATTCGCAAGCAGGATGTCCAGATGGGGCGTCAGGTTCTTGATGAAATCAATTCTGTATTTGTTGGGGTAACATTGATCTATCAACTTGTCGGATTCGTTAGACATCATAGTACCAATTTTGGCCAATACAAATGGAAAGATGCTGGTAGAGCACGTCAGTTGCTTAACCAAGGTCTAGATATTATCAATAATGACCCAAGCGTTGAATCCCTGCACCCTCTTGTATGTGCTGTAATTGATTTGATGGATGTTCCACTTAGTGAGAAACCTCAATTTTAGTTAATCAATAATAATTGGTGGGAGGCAACTCCCACCAATCCCTAAACTCATAGATTATGGATTTATCTAATTACGAAAATGAAATAACAATTGCCAGGGAATCTTCTACCCCACAGGTAAAAGAGATTTTTGATAGGTCAGAACAAGTAATTAATAAATTACTTCGTACCAAGACCATTGATAATCCACTTGTCAATTTGCCAATTGTGACATTCGATTTAACCAAAGAGTGTGTAGCAATTTTGAAAGAAATGGAACCACATGTGGCTCCAACAGACAACATTTATAATCTACAGGCCGCGAAGTTATTTAACATCGTTAATAATATTCAAGCCTATTGGGGTAAGTTGTACACTGCATCTATTGTTAACAAAAGCGGTATTCCTGATAACGAATCGGTTAGCAAGATGTTAGATTTGCTAAAAGCAAGCATGTTAGAAATAACTAAGTTAAATCTTGCTGATGATCTAAAAACTGAATTAAATGACAAACTAAAGAATTTAGGTATTCACAAAACACTTAATTCGACTCCATCTGGGTCTGGATGTATGGTTGTCATTGCCGTTCTTATAATGTCTGTAACACTTTTAACTTTGATATAATGAGTAAACTCATAGATATTACTGTTACATGTCCTCAATGTGGACAAAAGTACGAAACCAAAGTGTTTAGAACACTCTGGGGAGATGGAGGAACTGCTGAACAGAATAGTCTTTCTAACGATAATGTTAATGTCGTTGAGTGCCCACATTGTCACTATTCATTCAGGGCACCTCTAGCCATGATGTATGTGGATTGCAAAAAAGGCTTTGCTGTATGGTGGGAACCTATTCATGATTCCGGCATAGACAATGATACCATTGCATACAGCAATATGTTTGGGGCTGATAGCTATTATGCTAAAGCTCCAAGAATACAAGATTGGGAAGATTTCAAAGATACCGTCAAGAAATACTATACAGGTGAATTGAAAGCTAATCCTATTACAAAATTTGATATTAATGCATTAAAAGGAGTTGCAGCTGGCAACAAATCCAAGAAAAGCGGATGTCTGGGATTTGCAATACTTTTAATTGGTTCAATCACATCATTACTTATTACAGGACTAAATATTATTCTTTAATATGAAATGGAATAGCCCCAAGTTTATTAATATTCGGTATCGCACAACAGTTTTTATATCCAAGCTGTTTAATTCTAAGCTGTTTTGGTTGCAAGTGTGTGCAGTGGGAATATGGATAATGGTGATTCAAGGATTCATCCATGAAGATAGTGGTGCACAAAAAGTATATGTTGTGGGAGGTAATCTTGATGCGCAAGTTTCTGGTTCTGTAGATGTAACCAATACTGTAGATGTGAATTTAGAAGAAGTTATCGGTCACACTGTTGGATGTCACCGATCATACACAAAAGATGGTCGTGAATATCAAGCTATAGACGTATTTAAATCAAATTGGTAATATGCTTACAAAGAAACAATATATAGACTCTTACATAATTACCTTCCCCATAAAGGAAGGTGCTTATGCTGAAACCTATCGTGTTAAAGATTCTGAAGGCAAAAACTATTTCTTGAAATTAATTGATTTTGCCAAACTTCACCATACACAGTTTGATGACGATGAGCATGTTTTAGAGGTTGAGATCGCAAAGCAGTTACATCATCCAAACATAGCAAATTATCATGATTCAGGTGAAATACAAATCAATGGAAAAAGATATGTTTATATTGTTTTTGATTTTATAGCAGGAGAAACCGCAGCACAGCAAACAACAAGAGAACAGTGCTGTTCTGTATATGATGCAAAACAAATAACATTAGGGGTACTTAATGGATTGAGCTTTTTACATGGTTTAGATAACCCAGTTATTCACAATGAAATAACCACTCAGAATGTCATGTTAGACATTTCTGGCGGGGTACCAGTACCGAAAATTATCGATTTCGGTTACGCTCGTTATCAAAGCCAAAGCATAAGTTCTTTTATGCTGAAAGGACTTAATCCATTCTATTTGGCTCCTGAAGCATTAAATGGTATTTTTTCAATTCAATCTGATATATTCTCAGTTGGTGCTATGTTATATCACCTACTATATGGTATGCTCCCATACTATACTGATATTTCAAAGGTTAAAGGAGATAGAAACGCATTACTTACAGAAATATCAGAAGCACGAACTCGTCCATTAAGAATACCCAATAAATCCATCTTTGAAATGGACGAGCAATTGATTAATACCATGTCCAAAGCATTGGCTTTGGACGTTGAAGATAGATTTCAATCTGCTGACGAGTTTATAAAAGCAATTAAAGGTGAAATCAAAGTTGATCGTATTACACATAAGCCACAATCTACCTTCGTAGAGAATAGCGATACCCATGAAGAGAATAAAAACATCAACAGGAAAGTCGGAAATGGATTTAAAGATGTCGCTGGTATGACACAGCTAAAAGAGCAACTTCAATCAGATGTCATCGATTTAATTCAAGATCCAGAACAAGCAAAGCAACTTGGTATATCCATTCCAAACGGATTGTTGTTCTACGGGCCTCCTGGATGTGGAAAAACATTCTTCGCTGAGAAATTTGCGGAGGAAGCTGGTTTTAATTATAAATATATCAAATGTTCGGATGTAGCTTCACCATATATACATGGAGGACAAGACAAGATTGCGGCCATTTTTGATGAAGCACGGAAGAATGCACCTACAATTCTGTTTTTTGATGAGATAGATGCTATGATTAAAGATCGTAGCAAACATAATAATGTAAGTGAAGCCGGAGAAGTAAATGAATTTCTTGCTCAATTAAACAATTGTGGCGAAGATGGAGTTATTGTAATTGGAGCCACAAATAAGCCTGATGATATTGATGAAGCTGCTTTGCGTGCCGGCCGTCTAGAGTTCAAATATTATATACCGCAACCAGACGCAGAGACCAGAGCATCTATTTTTGAGATAAATCTTTCAAAACGTAAGGTCGATTTTGGTATCAATTATGATAAACTTGCAAGTTTAACAGAGAATTATATATCTGCAGACATAAAGATGATTGTTGATAATGCTGCTAGACTTACGTTCAGGCGTAAATTGGGTAAAATCACCCAAGAGACCCTTGAAGAAGTGATAGCTTCATCTAAGCCTAGTATATCGATTGATGTAATAAAAAGACATGAAGAAATAAGAGACAAATTCATGGGTCTTAAGAAAAGTGAGCCTAGAAGAAAAATTGGTTTTAACTAATAATTTATATTTATCATGGATAAGGAATTGTATCTAAAAACTGCCTTTTGTTGTATGGCATGTGATGGAAACATTGCAGAAGAAGAAGTACAACTCATTAGAGATTACACCAAAGAGTCTTTAGTGTTTCAAGGACTTGATGTGGAAAAATTATTGAATGATTATATCAAAGCAATTAACGCTACTGGAATGTCATTCCTTAATTCATACCTTTCTGAAATCAAGTCAATTGATATGACTGAGACGGAGGAACTACAACTGGTCAAAATAGCCATTCAAATGATTGAGGCTGACAAAGAGGTATTGTATTCCGAAATCAAATTCTTTAAGCGTATTAGAAAATGTTTGTCTGTATCTGACGAAGTGATTTATAGGGAATTTCCCGACAAAGAAGATTTCTTTTTGCCGGATATAGCTCAGCAAGAATATGAATTCGTTTTGGAATCCGAGTTTGCTTCTATTCAATTTAGTTTGGAAGATGCGCAATAAACAATAATACTTTTCACCATGTTTGATACACTAAGCGATAACCAGAAAAAAGCCTTAGCTCGTGTCGGATTGGGCATTATGGGGATTTCATATGGTGGAAGAATTAGAACCAATGAGCCCGATATATATGCTCTATTCGTTGATTTCTTTTACGTTGATTCGCAAGAAGAAATTATACCCATCTTACAAGATATTATTAGGATGGATCAAAGCGAAGCAACCGAAATCGCGAAACAGTTAAGCAATCGCGAAAAGGACGAGTTCCGTACATATATGGTTGATGCCGCCAGAAATGATGGCAGAAGACTTCTTGCTATCGCGGCGTTCATGCAAAACATTGGATTTAATTCGAGTTACTTTGACTAAATGGACTCATAAAAAGAATGGCAGAGTCATACGATATATTCATAAGTTATTCAAATAAAGACCGTCAAATAGTCCACAAGTATGCAAAATTCTTAGAGGATTATGGATATAAAGTGTGGTATGATGTCAAAGGTCTCTATGGCGGAGCTAAATTTGCGGGTGTAATAGCAGACGCTATCGAGGCTTCAAAATTGTTTGTGTTTTTTTCTTCTGAAAATTCCAACAAATCAGAGTGGACAAAAGGAGAAATATTTCTGGCTCAAAAATTCGGCAAACAAATACTTCCTGTACGACTTGATGATTCCGATTATGAAAAGTCCGTAATGATAGTTCTACTACCATTACAATATATTGTTTGTAAGAATGGAGTATCTCCTGGGGCTTTAGATGAATTACAGAATGCAATCAATAAATTCATAGGTGAACCGCCAAAAAGGAAAGAGTTAAGTGATAAAAAAAAGATAACGAAACGTCGTTGGGTTAAGCCAAGTCTTTGGCTTTCTGGCTTCTTGTCATTATTTTTTGCTTTTTTCATGATGGTTGTTAGTGGTGAGTACATGATCAATGTTTCTCTATCACTCTTTTCGATGACGATTACATCTTTTCTCTGTTTTCTTGCATGTTTGTATATTGTTTTCCTTGACCAGAAATGGAATGAACGAACAATGACAATAAATCTAGTATATTTATTGGGGATGACATTCTTCTTGTCCTATTCAATTATGGCATTCGGATTATGCTATATAAGCTATGAAGTCTTCTCATTAAATTACCCTAGTATCATTTGTGCTGTTATTTCAATTTATGCATTAATTAAGTTGATGAATTATAAAAAAATTGGGTATTTCATTCTCTGGATATGTGTATTCTTATTTTCAGCAGGTAGTTATTGGTGGCTTATGCATTCTATCATTGCCCCAATCATCATTGCCGTTATAGGTTCCGTTTGTATGCTTGTTTTAACTGGTTTGTTAAAACAAAGGTACAATGACATTTCCATGTGGAGTAAATTGTCTTAAAAAGAAATAACGTCTCATAGATCTGACTCACAAGCGGATGAGTGAATATGAAATATAATTATTGATAGACAACTATGAAATATTTATATCTTATTTTAGCGGCGTTGCTTATGCTTTGTCTTGCTCCTATGCCATATGGCTACTATCAGCTGGTACGATTCATTGCATTGGTTCTGTTTGCAGTGTTTGCCTATAATACTTGGCGGCAAGAGCAACGGTCATTGGCTGTTGTTTTGTGGGCTTTAGCGTTGCTATTTCAACCATTTGTGAAGGTTGCTCTTGGTAGAGCGGTGTGGAACATTGTCGATGTGATTGTTGCATTGGGACTGATTGCTTTATGGTGGTTCGGTCAAAAAAAAGCTGGTTCTGATTGAGCTTTCTACCATATATTAAAGAAGCGTTGAGCTGTTGCATAAACAGAAAAGCCTCGATTTTGTATTAAAAGCATTATAGTTTACTGGAGCCAAGACTGTTAGCATTTATATACGAACAGTCTTGGCTCCAACAATTTTGCCGTCCAAAAGAAAGAGAGCCCAAATGTCAAATGCGACAAATGGACTCTCAAAAATCTATACAATGAAAACTTCGTCTTTATAAACAGGGACTTCTTTGCCGTTGGTCAACTGAACAAGCCATTCTGTACCATAGTCATCAACGATGATGCCGTTGCTGTGACCTTTCCTTGGGAATAGGAGTTCACAAAACGCTCCAATCAAATCGGTGCTGTTATCTTCGTCTGTGTACATAGTTGTATGTATTATGCGATGGTATGCCATCGGTAGCGACCGCATACCACCGCAGGTTAGTTATTCAAAGGTAAATTGACGGATGTAGAAGTAGGTGTCATCATCGTCATACTCATACTCATTGATGAAGTTCATCATTTCCTCGTCAGTGCGTTCACCTTGGGCGATGTTCATCTTCTCACACCAATCATTGATAGCATCTTTGAGGGTGGTGTAGATGTCATCACAAGCATCCTCGAATGGTTCACCGCTGGAACTGACTGCTACCTCTTCAGGGAAGAAGTCGCCTTCATCATGCACATAATAGACCTCACAGCCACATTCACAGACTCTGTATGAGATAGAGAGTTCATCCCATAGCAGATGGTTAATCTCCTCGAATAACTCGTTGCAAGCATCCCATGCTGTTTCTGTCTCAAAGGATAGCAGATAGTAGTCATTGGCTGGGTCTTCCTCATACTCTGCCCAATAGATGTGACCACGAACACTAATTTGCTTTGTTTCGTAGTCAATGCCGTAGTGCTCTGCCAACTGGTAAAGCCAGATGTTTTTACTGTTCACCTCCATCTTTTGGAGTGTGCTCCACAGGTCGTTCACAGCCTTGCGTGTACCTGTCACCTTGTAGGTGGTTGTTGCTTGATTTGCCATAATCTTGAAGTTTTTATTTCCCTTCTGTAGATTTCTCTACTTTCGGGAGTGATTAGAAATTATGTTGCTTCACAAGGTGTTGTGACCATCAGCACAAGGTTATGGCTCCAAATACAACCCGTATGGTGTGGAGATTTTGAGTCATACCAATGGATCACCTTGGGTAGATGAAAGAACAACAGTTACCTTTGCAACCTAATTTCATCGACTCACGAAAGCAGAAACGGCAGTCCTTTATTATACGCATACGCGCACGAAGGATTCTGAGGATATAAGTTTATTTGCCGTCCAAAAGAAAGAGAGATGGCTTGGTTCAATTGGACAAGGGTCGGTTTAGTTTATTCCCATATTAAATATCCATAACCTAAACTAAACCTTTTATCTTCCGGCTATAATATATATTTGTTGCGCAGAAGGGACAGAATAAGAGCCTGGAGGGATACGGAGGGACAAAAGTGTCCCCCGAGGGACAGATTTCGAAAAATGCCACAAAGGGACAAATAACAGTGTCAACACTTTTTAACAAGCCAATTTTGAATTATAAAATGCGCCCATTTTTTGTCAGATTACAAAGATATACAAAGAACTGCAAAGATAAATGTACCTAAAGGGACAGAAATTGGAAGTCGCACTTCACTCGCTTCACAGAGAATACAAAAATGTGCAAAAATACGTGTTAACGAATGTGAATATACAAAGAACTGGAAAAACGTCTTTGCAGATGTTTGTATATTTTATTTTTGACGGCAGCTTCATTTGCAGATTTTTGTATATTTTCCGTCCCTCCTCCGTCCCTCGGCATAGTATCTATCCCCCGTAATTGGAGGAATATACGCTGATTATCAGCGACTTATATTTGCAGATTTTACATTCTGCATCGGCAAGTAGAGTCACACAGCATTTGCATTTTCAAGCATTTCATAGATGGTCGGAATTAAAGATTTGGGCATGAAGAAAATACTATTCTTACACGGTTTCTTTGCCACAGGCAGTTGCCCGATGGCGAAAGCCCTGCAAGAGGCTTTCGTGGGGAAGGCGGTGGTGCTGACTCCCGACTTGCCACTCCATCCCAGGGAGGCATTGAAAGCGATCAGCACCATTATCGACCGGGAGCAGCCCGACTTGCTTTTGGGCAACAGCTGCGGAGCTTTTCTTGCGCAGATGCTTGCACCTGTGGTGGACATCCCTGCCCTACTCGGCAACCCACATTTCAAGATGACGGAGTTTCTGAAAGAGCGCATCGGCGAGCATGAATACAAGGCGCCACGAAGAGACGGCAATCAGCGACTGGTGATTGACGAGGCGCTAATTGCGGAGTTTGCTGAGCTGGAAGCCATACAGTTTGCCCATTGCAACCCATATTACAAGAATCGTGTGTGGGGACTTTTTGGTGAGAAGGACACACTGGCTAACTTCTCGCCTCTTTTTCTGGAGCACTACAGCAACGCCTTCCACTTTCCTGGCGGCCACACTCCTACAGAACAGGAAGTGAAGACCTGGTACGCTCCTCTTGCCACCAAAATACTCATAGAGTTTTCTGAATACTATAATGAACACTTTGCATAGTTGCCTCTCCTACTATCTTCTTGCCATCAATGCTGTTACGTTCATAGTATACGGCATTGACAAATACGAGGCCAAGAAAGCGATGTGGCGCATTTCGGAAGCCACACTTTTGATGCTGGCTGTCCTCGGTGGAAGCATCGGAGCATGGATCGCCATGCGAGTTTGGCGCCATAAGACGATGCACAAGAAATTCAAATATGGCATTCCTGTCATTCTTTTGATACAGATTGCCCTGATAGCGTATATGCACATACCTATGTGGAGCCATATTTCTTGAGGTAATATGGCTAAGGCTATAGATTACCCTGCCGACACACGTAACAAGAGCCGAATATGGTTTATTCAACTATGCCTTGCAAGAAGAAGAAAGACCGAATGTCATCAAGCCTACATTATAAACAGACAAGCCTTCGATGAAGATGACAAGGACCACAGCCCAGAGCAGTAGAAACGCAGTACCGATCTGTGTAGTAAACCAGAAGCCCGCCTTCACTCTATCGTATACTGGAGTTAAAATAAACAGTAGTTAAATCTACACGAAAAGTGTCTGGTTTCCACCAAATCCGTTTCTATGACTAATAAAACGCGACTGCTTGGCTTTCCGCGAAACACTGGTGACCATCTGTTCTGCGTTGCTGCAGCTTGCGTGTGGAGTCAATATGATGGCTATACGCATGTTTTCGTTGCTGATTACTACAATTATCGTACGTCAACTTTTGATTTTTAGCAAAGTAAACGTTACAGCTTATCGCTAATCGCCAGATTAGAATACCAACATTTTTTAACATGATAAAATCAAGATTAGCTGATATTTTCCGTTATTTGAGTACATTGAGACTATTAGCAGCCAACTACAACTATAAAATGACTAATATGAAAAAAGGCGTAGCCTGTTTACAGTATTATAAGTCGCCTTGCGGAGAGATGGTATTGGCTTCTGTTGATGATGAATTGTGCCTATGCGACTGGAACGACATGCCTTGTTCTGAGCGCAATATGAGACGAGTCATGCGGATGATGCGTGTAGAATTTGCAAGACGCAGTTCGGATGTTATACAACGGGCCATGGGGCAACTGGATGAATACTTCACAGGAAGCCGCATGACCTTTGACATCCCATTGCATCTCTGCGGAACCGAGTTTCAGAAGCGAGTGTGGCTGTCACTGCCATACATTCCTTACGGAGAGACCAGAAGCTACAAGGACATTGCCGTAGGCATCGGTCAACCGAATGCCGTGAGAGCGGTGGCACAGGCCATCGGAGCCAATGCCATCTCCATCCTCGTTCCTTGCCATAGAGTAATCGGATGCAACCATACTCTGACCGGTTATGCCGGCGGACTGGATGCCAAGAAGAAACTACTGGAGTTGGAGCGACGAGAGTCATTCGCGCAGCCATACTTATGACGCCAAGCAAATGCCAACTCATATTGTCTTTTACCACCCATAAATTGTTGTCAAACTGATCCAAGCTCACCGCGATGGTTTTCGTGGGGAAATGGGGGTTGGAATTATTTCTTTCAGGCTGCGAAATAATCGGTTCCGGGTCTGAATTCATAGTTTCGCCTTGTGAAACTGATTTTACGATGACCATACTATAGAATTGGCGGCGCTGTGACTGGAATTGCCTTACGGCGCAGAAGACATCTTTCATGGTATAGGTCAAGTTTTTGGCCATATTGCTTGCATATTTCAAGGATTTTTTAGAATTTTGTAAAAAGGTATTGCCGAACGAAGTTTCGGTGCATGCACCGATGACTTGCAGCCCTGTATGGCTGACTTCGGGCATACCCAAATAAAATCCAAAGAACACGCGAGAGAATATGCAGATACTATTGGCCAATGCAAAAATCATGTTTGACAAGGCGGAGAGGCCACCTCTCACTACCCCACTCTTCCAATCGACCGCCGACACTCTGGCTGCCGAAATGGCGAGAATGGACGTGGACGAACTGGCACGCCAACTGGACTGCAGCCACAAGATAGCTGCCGAAAACCTGAAGCGATATCACGCCTATGCCACGGCGACCAAGCTGCCAGCGATACTTGCCTACAACGGGCAGGCATACAAGCACCTCAGAGCTGCCTCACTGAGCGATGCAGCCTTAGGATATGCGCAGAAACACCTCTGGATAACATGCTTTCTCTATGGCATACTTCGTCCCATGGATGGTATCGTGCCCTATCGCATGGAGCATTGTGTATCATTAGATGCCACCAATGACAAACCGGTCAATCTGTTTTGGAAGGACAGGCTGACAGAGGTGCTCATAGACAGCGTGAAGATGGACGACGGTATTCTGATACACCTCTCGACCGAAGAATATGAGCATCTGTTCGACTGGAAGAGAGTCTGCCAGGAGGTGAGAGTCATCCATCCCTTGTTCTATGTGCGACAGCGAGACGGCCGTCTCAAGATGCAGGCCGTGTGGGCCAAGTCGTGCCGTGGAGCAATGGTAAGATACATAGCTAACAACCAACTGGTCAGCCCTGCAGAATTGACCACATTCAGTTACGAAGGATTCGAATACGCGCCCCACATGGGCGACGAGGCCTTCCCCCATTTCGTCAGAGAACTATAACCCAATACACCACAACCATGACTATAGGAGATAAAATTCCAGAGATTCTTGGCATAGACCAAGACGGACACGAAATCAAAGCGAGCGACTATCGCGGTCGCAAAATAGTGCTTTACAGCTATCCCAAAGCCAACACCAGCGGATGCACAGCCGAAGCCTGTTCGCTGCAAGCGCACAAGGAAGAGCTGGCTGCCGCCGGCTACGAGATTATCGGCGTAAGCAAGGACAAGCAAGCTCTCCAGAAGAAGTTTGCCGATGCCCACGGCCTGCAGTTCCCTCTCATTGCCGACACTGAGACCACCCTGCTGCAGCAGCTCGGCTGTTGGGGCGAGAAGGTAGCTTGTGGCCGCCACACCATCGGCATCCTGCGTACTACGTATCTCGTAAACGAAGAAGGCATCATCGAAAAGATTTTCACTCCCAAGGAAATCAAGACCAAGATACACGCCGAGCAGATACTTGACGCTATCAATGCCGCCGAGTAGCATCGTCCGGCGATGGCGGTCGGTGGTGGTTTCTGTCATCGTCTGCCTGAATGGGCATGGCGAGTTAGCCTTCGTCATGACCAAGTCCGTCGCCGTGGCAGCATAAGCGAGCGGAAACAGGAGAGCAGCCATCTCGACGAACGCAAACGTGCGCAGCGGAAAGGCAAACGAAACCCTTGAGGGCATATTGCATGTCATGCGAGCGGCTGAGACAATGGCGCTGTCACCAACTCTAACAAAAAGCATTATGGACATCAAGAAGATTATAAACCCATGGACGGGTATGGAAGGCTACAACTGCATCGGCTGTGCCCCAGACAATCCCTTCGGCGTACACCTCTGTTTCTATGAGGACGGAGAGGACATCATAAGCAAGTGGAAGCCATCAGCCAACTATCAGGGGTGGCTCAACACCCTGCATGGAGGCATACAGGCGCTGCTGCTCGACGAAGTATGCGGCTGGGTAGTCATGCGCAAGCTGCAGACCACCGGTGTGACATCGAAAATGGAAACCCGCTACAAGCGGCCGATATCGACAGACGACACGGAGCTTACCATCAGGGCTCACATACGCGAGCAGAGGCGCAACATCGTCGTCATTGACGCGACGCTCACCGACTCGGCCGGCAACATCTGCACCGAAGCCACTTGCACCTACTTCTCCTTCCCTCGCGAGAAGGCTGAAAGAGACATGCAGTTCGTATCTTGCAAAGTGGAGGGCGAATAGTAATGATACAACAAGTGGAATTTGCGCTCGCCGCCAAGCACCGCGGATGTCACCTCGTGACCCGCGAAATCATCGACAGGCTGCCCAAGCCGCTCCCCAAGGCTGGGCTGCTCAATCTCTTTGTCAAGCACACCTCCTGCGCACTAAGTATCAATGAGAATGCCGACCCCGACGTGCGCTCGGATATGGAGAAAATCATGAACCACATCGTCAGGGAGAACGAGCCTTACTACGACCATGTGCTGGAGGGTGCCGACGACATGCCGGCCCATGCCAAGAGTTCGCTCTTTGGCGTCAGCCTCAGCATCCCCATCACCGACGGAAGGCTCAACCTCGGTACGTGGCAGGGCATCTATCTCTGCGAGTTCAGAGACTATGGTGGGCCGCGGCGGATTGTGGCTACTATATATGAATAGGTATAGCAGAGAGCTGTAGACCCATGCCACCAACATAGAAGAACAGATAACTCAAACATCTACTAAATAATGAAAGCATATACATATATCGAAAAAGGCAGATTTGCCCTGACCGAGAAACCGAAACCATCGATACAGGAGTCTACCGACGCTCTGGTGAGAGTAACGCTGAGCAGCATCTGCACCAGCGACCTCCACATCAAGCACGGCAGCGTGCCGAGAGCCGTTCCGGGCATCACCGTAGGCCACGAGATGGTGGGAGTGGTCGAGGCTGTGGGCAGCGATGTGAACAAAGTAAAGGTCGGCGACCGCGTCACGGTCAACGTAGAGACGTTCTGCGGTGAGTGTTTCTACTGCAAGCATGGCTACGTGAACAACTGCACCTCACCCAATGGCGGTTGGGCCTTGGGATGCAGGATAGATGGCGGACAGACCGAATATGTACGCGTTCCGCTGGCCGACCAAGGGCTAAACCGTATTCCGGATGGCGTATCAGACGAACAGGCATTATTCACTGGCGACATACTTGCCACTGGCTTCTGGGCTGCACGTATCAGCGAAATATCCGAAGACGACACCGTGCTCATCATCGGAGCCGGCCCAACCGGTATCTGCACACTGCTCTGCGTCATGCTCAAGCATCCCAAGCGCATCATCGTGTGCGAAAAGTCGGAAGAGCGCCTCGCCTTTGTTAAGGAGCATTACCCCGATGTGCTGCTTACCGTTCCCGAAGACTGCGAGGACTTCGTCAGATCCCATAGCGACAACGGTGGCGCCGACAGAGTGCTGGAAGTGGCTGGAGGCAAGAATACCTTCGCGCTGGCTTGGAAATGCGCTCGTCCCAATGCCATTGTCACTGTCGTGGCACTCTACGACGAACCTCAGACTCTGCCCCTACCCGATATGTATGGCAAAAACCTCACCTTCAAGACCGGTGGCGTAGACGGATGCGACTGCGAAGAGATACTCCGTCTCATCGAGCAAGGCAAGATTGACACCACGCCGCTTATCACTCATCGCTTCCCCCTCAGCGAGATAGAAAAGGCGTACCGGATATTCGAAAACAAGGAAGAGGGCGTGATAAAAGTAGCGATTTATAGCCCCGACTGCGAGCGTTGATCCACTCTATAGTTCGGGGGCTGTCCTCGGCTGCCGCAAGATTATGTCCGCAATGTACCCTGGTCGTACATTGCGGCTTTTCTTTGACATCCCCTCTCCTCATAAGCGCCATTACATACACAGAGGATGCTGGGCAAGAGGTGGAGAAATGACTTTTTAGGGTATCCATCAACACTTTTTTCCTCATATCAAGCGTACGAATAATTATTTTTAACTAAATTTGCAACGCTAATAATTATGATTGCGATATGATTACATTCCCCTGCGCCAAGATTAATCTTGGTCTCAATATTGTAAACAAGCGGAGCGACGGGTATCATGAGCTCCAGACGGTGTTCTATCCCACTAAGCTCACCGATACCTTGGAAATCAAACGCATGGATGACGAATTTCCCGTAGGCACTGCATGCGACCTCAAAATCTATGGTATCCCCGTTGCCTGTAATGAGCAAGACAATCTGGTGGTCAAGGCATACAACCTGATTGCCCAGGACTACGACCTTCCACGCATCCACGCCCACCTCTTCAAACAGATACCATCTCAGGCAGGACTTGGAGGTGGCTCGAGCGATGCTGCTTACATGATACGTCTGCTGGACGAGCGGTTCAGGTTGAATATGGGCAACGCAGAGATGGAGCGCTATGCAGCCAGATTGGGTGCCGACTGCGCATTCTTCATCACAGCCGAGCCGTCGTATGCCACGGGTATCGGAGAGATACTCGAACCGACCGACGGACCATGGGATGCGCTTGACACCTACTATATAGGTATCGTCAAACCAGACATTGCCATCTCTACGAAGGAAGCCTTTGCCCACATTGTCCCACAAATGCCAGCCAAGTGTTGTCGCGACATTGTCAGACAGCCCATCGAGACTTGGCGCGACGAACTCACAAACGATTTTGAGAAACCGCTGTTTGCCCTGCATCCCGAACTTGCCGACATCAAGCAACGCCTGTATCAGGAGGGAGCCATCTATGCACAGATGAGTGGCAGCGGCAGTGCGTTCTTTGGCATCTTCGACCGCAAGGTTGACATCGGTCGTGCGTTCGATGGCATGTTCACTTTCTTTGACAAGCTCTGAGACACGACAATGAAAGACAATCGATACGAACTGTTCCCCATCGTTGACGAAGAAGGCCACTTCCTCGGCACCATATCCAGAGGCCACGCCCACGATGGCTGCAAGATACTCCACCCAGTGGTCCATCTGCACGTAATCAATGACAACGGGGACATATACCTCCAGCGCCGTCCCGAATGGAAGGATATCCAGCCTGGAAAATGGGACACCGCATGCGGAGGTCATGTTGACTTGGGCGAACACATCGAAGACGCCCTACGCAGAGAGGTAAAAGAAGAGATAGGTATAAGCGACTTTGTGCCGAAGTTCGTCACCCGCTACGCCTACGAAAGCACGACCGAATACGAGTTGGTCAACGTCTATTTGTGCCATTATCGCGGCACGATTGTCCCTGACCGCGACGAGCTCGACGGAGGTAGATACTGGAGCATCCATGAGATAGAGCAAGCCATCGGTAACGGCATCTTGACTCCTAACTTTGAAAGCGAATACGTCACTTATCTCCAACCTTACCTCGTTCATCATAAGAGAAAATAACCACGGAATGAATTAAAATATGTTTTTTTTCTCTGATTTGAATGTTTATTAGTAACTTTGCACGAGTTTAGACAATAGAAAACATAAGATATTCGATTATGAGTAAACAAGTAGAAAAGATCAAAGAGCTGATTGCGAAGCGCGAGCAAGCACGTCTTGGAGGTGGCGAAAAGGCAATCGAAAAGCAGCATGCACGTGGCAAATATACAGCTCGTGAGCGTATAGACATGCTCTTGGACGAAGACAGCTTCGAGGAGTACGATATGTTCAAGCTCCACAGATGCCACAACTTCGGCATGGACAAGAAGCAGTATATGGGCGATGGCGTGGTTGCGGGAAGCGGAACCATCGACGGTCGCTTGGTGTATGTATATGCACAGGACTTCACTGTAAATGGCGGTTCTCTCTCTGAGACCATGGCGCAAAAGATTTGCAAGGTGATGGATATGGCTATGACTATGGGAGCCCCCGTTATCTGCATGAACGACTCTGGTGGCGCCCGCATCCAGGAGGGTATCTGCGCGCTTGCCGGATATGGCGAGATTTTCGAGCGCAACATCCTTGCATCAGGAGTAGTTCCCCAGATTAGCGCCATTCTTGGTCCCTGCGCCGGTGGAGCCGTATATTCACCCGCTCTTACCGACTTCATCATCATGAAGGAGCAGACCAGCTATATGTTCCTTACCGGCCCGAAGGTAGTAAAGACCGTTACAGGCGAGGACATTGACGCCGAGCATCTGGGAGGTGCCAGCGTACATGCCACCAAGAGCGGTGTGACCACCTTTACCGCAAAGACCGAGGAGGAGTGCATGGATATGATTAAGACACTGCTATCTTACATTCCTTCCAATAACATGGAAGAAGCACCTAGTTGCGAGTGCGACGACCCCATTGACCGCAAGGCCGACCTGCTCAACGAGATTATCCCCGAGGACCCCAACCAGGCCTACGACATGTACAAGGTCATCACAGCCATTACCGACAACGGAGATTTCTTTGAGGTTCAGCCCAAGTTTGCCAAGAACATCATCACCGGCTTTGCCCGCTTCAACGGCCAGAGCGTGGGTATCGTAGCCAACCAGCCTTCTGCATACGCTGGCGTGCTCGATGTAAACGCTTCTCGTAAGGGTGCACGCTTTGTACGTTTCTGCGACGCATTCAACATTCCAATTGTATCACTGGTAGACGTACCCGGCTTCCTTCCTGGTACAGGACAAGAGTATAATGCAGTAATTCTGCACGGAGCACAGTTGCTCTACGCTTACGGCGAAGCTACAGTGCCAAAGATTACCATCACACTGCGCAAGAGCTATGGTGGTTCGCACATCGTAATGGGTTGCAAGCAGCTGCGTGCTGACCTCAATTTCGCATGGCCTTCATCAGAGATAGCCGTAATGGGTGCCAGCGGTGCAGTAGCCGTATTGTGCGCTCGCGAGGCCAAAGCCAAGAAGGAGGCAGGCGAGGATGTAAACGCATTCCTGGCCGAGAAGGAAGAGGAATACACAGAGATGTTTGCCAATCCTTATCAGGCAGCCCAGTATGGTTACATTGATGATGTGATTGAGCCTCGTAACACCCGCTTCCGCGTATGTCGCGGTCTGGCTCAGCTGGCTACCAAGAAGCAGTCATTACCAGCAAAGAAACATGGCTGTATGCCAATGTAATCAAAGGAGAAACGAATATGGACAAAAATGTTTATGCTGCCATCGCCATGGCACTCTATGAATACAGCGGCAACAACGTGCATGACAAGGAGCCAGGTATCATTACCATCAAGCCACGTCACACTTTGTGGAATGCGAAGTTCTTAGGTGTAACACCAAAACCATAACAGACAAAATGAAAGAATTCAAATATACCATAGAAGGCAAAGAGTACGAAGTTACCATTGCCGCTATAGACGAGAACAATGTGGCTGACATCACCGTAAACGGCGAGAGCTACAAGGTACAGATAGAGAAGGAAGCCGAGCCTGAGAAGAAGAAGGTAGTGCTGGGACAGCCCGTAGAGGCAGCTGCCGACGACGCACCCGCAGCTACCAACGTGAACACTTCCAATGCAATCAAGGCCCCACTGCCTGGCACCATCACTCAGATTTGTGTAGAGGTGGGTCAGGAAGTAAAGGCCGGTGACACTCTGGTAGTGCTTGAGGCTATGAAGATGGCCAACAATATCGAGGCCGAGGCCGACGGTAAGGTTACTGCCATCTGCGTGAAGCCCGGACAGGCCGTACTGGAAGAAGACGCACTGGTTGTCGTAGAATAATAGAACAACAATACTACCGCCAAGAGGCATGGAGAGTCAGCAGACTGTCCATGCCTTTTTTCATTTATTTTCAGAAACTCCGTGATTATATTGGCAATAGCAATATCATTGGTTATGAGAAGCCTGAAGCCATTTCTCTAAACCGTCACGACAACCAGAGACTATGACGAGAAAGACGGCATCGCAATGAGGCGTGCGGCTGATTTCTCCATAACAGACGAGGCAGAGAAGGACGACCATGAAAACCTGGCGGAAAAGTCTATCATGACAGCGACCAAGTATAAAGAAGAAGCGAAGTTGGAAATAGAGAAATCGTGATTGGAAACAATGATTGCAAAGCGCGAAATGACCATATCACAGTTTGAAATACACTATAAAGCCATCAGGAGCATGTTGCCTTTACGATCATTCACAGAGCTGCCATCCACTGACGACGCGACACTATGTTCGCCGGAGTAGCACTCTGCCTACACGATGCTAAAATCGCCGGATTCCGGCACAGAAACGATGCCTCTGCTTGCACTGCCGGACACAATTCCCATGTCGAAAGCAAAGGCGGAGCGCACGACTATAATTGATGTTCCAGAAACGACCAAAAACGGCCCAAAGCAAGCAATTAACTGAAAATTAACCAATTTTAGGGTTGCTTTTGTTTGATTTTAGAAGAAAAAGGGTCTATTCCCGTTTTTTTTTCGTACCTTTGCAGCCAAATGTGGAAACACATAAAATGCATTAATACACATATTATGGCAAAGAAAGTACTATTCGTCAACCAGGAAATCAATCCTTACCTCCCCGAGTCCGCAATGTCAGTCATTGGCCGCGACTTACCTCGCATGACTCAAGACGCCGGCTTTGAGATACGCACATTTATGCCCAAGTGGGGCGTCATCAATGAGCGCCGTGGCCAGCTCCACGAGGTTATCAGACTGTCTGGAATGAATTTGGTCATCGACGACACCGACCATCCACTGATTATAAAGGTTGCGTCAATACCCACTTCAAGAATACAGGTATACTTCATTGACAACGAAGACTATTTCGCCAAGCGCCAGATGGCCATGGACGAAAGCGGCAATGAATACACCGACAATGGTCAGCGTGCCATCTTCTTTGCCCGCGGTGTGCTGGAGACTGTCAAGAAGCTCCGCTGGTCGCCCGACCTCATCGTTTGTCAGGGATGGATGTCGGCCGTCATTCCTTTCTATGTGAAAACCGCCTACCACGACGAGCCCACCTTCGCCAATACCAAGGTTGCCATGGCTTTGTATCCCAACGAGCTCAAAAACATACTCGGCGAGAACTTCAAGAAGACCCTCGAGTTCAAGGAGGCCAACGAAGAACTGCTGAAGCCATACGATGACCACTTTGACCTGATTGAGTTAGGCAAACTTGCCATCGACTATTCCGACGGAGTAATCGAGGGCCAGACACCTATCACCGAGTCGCTCATCAAATATGCAGAGGACAAGCAGCGTCCCCTGCTCCGCTATCCCGGAGAAGACTATGCCAAGGCATATACTGACTTCTTCGACACACTCATCTAATTACATGTAACAATCAATGAAGAAAATTGGATATACTCTCGGTCTGCTCATTTCGCTGATTACATTCGTCGCTTGTGACAACACCACCGACGACATCGGCCAAACCATCATCGGCGGCGCCGACATCGCAATCAAGACCGATACCTTCTCTGTTTCTACCCGCTCGGTACTTGCCGGCTCGGTACTTTCGCGCAACATCACTGCATACCTGGGAAAAGTAAGAGACCCCGAAACCGGCTCCTACGTTACCGGCGACTGCATGATACAGTTCAACTGCCTCGAAGGCTTCTCCTTCCCCAAGAAAGACAGCATCCGCAGTCTTGAGAACGGCGAAATCATTGCCGACTCTTGTGAAATCCGACTGTTCCCTTCAGGCTATTACGGCGACTCCATCACACCGATGAAGATGCGTGTCTACGAAATGGACAAGCCTATGAACGAGGGTAAGAACTACTACTCTGACTATAATCCCCACAACGAAGGTCTCATCGCGTCCAATGCTTATTCGGTAAGCAGACCCTATACTATCTACGACCAAAGTGAGGTAGACAGCATCAGAAACAACAAGTACTACCAGACCAACATCCGTGTATTGCTCAACGACAAATACACCGACCGCAACGGCAACCAATACAAGAATTATGGTACCTATATCCTGAGAAAGTACTTTGCCAATCCCGCCGACTTCAAGAACGACTATACGTTCATCCACAATGTGGTGCCTGGCTTCTTCTTTGAGAATACCGGTGGTCTCGGTTCGATGGCCTATATCGGCAGCAGTCAGCTCAATCTATATTTCCAATACGTATACAACGACAGTGTAATGAAAGGCGTCGTATCGTTTGCCGGTACTGAAGAGGTGCTGCAGACTTCGACCATCACCAACAGCCAGAACATCGCACAGCTGGCCAACGACAACAGCTGCACCTATCTGAAGTCGCCCGCCGGAATCTTCACCGAGATGACCCTGCCCATAGACCAGATATTCGCCGGTCACGACAAAGAGTATATCTCTTCTGCCAAGATTACGCTGAAGCGCATCAACAACACCACCACCAGCAAGTATGCGCTTGGTGCTCCGACCACACTGCTCATCATTCCCAAGTCGGAGATGCGCTCCTTCTTTGAGAACAACAAGATTGTAGACTACAAGTCGACGTTCCTGGCCACTTATACATCGTCTACCAACTCTTATACGTTCAACAACATCTCGGGCCTCATCAATCATCTCAACCAGAACCGCAACAATGCCGACTGGAACAAGGTGGTGCTGATACCGGTGTCGATTGCGTACAGAACAGATGCCACCACAGGCGGACAGACGATAGCCAGCGTGGTACACGACATGTCGCTGACCAGCACACGACTGGTCAAGGGTACAGACGGTGCAGACTCGCCAGTCAAGATAAGCATCATCTACTCTAAATTCAAATAAGAATGGCTGACAACTTCCTGGAACGTCATCGAGAGGAATACGAGAAAAGAAAACAAGCATGGCTTCGCAAGAAGAAGCACTTGCCCATGCTAAGCAATAAACCAAATAAGCCTGAAGACGAAAGTCTTTAGGCTTATTTGGTTATTATACATATTATGACTTGATGGTATATCGGGCAAACTTGAGCAGAAGCTGCTTGCGCCCTGTGTTCTCAAAATCTACTGTGGCCTTGGTATTCTCGCCAGTGCCATCAATCTGGACCACACGACCAACACCAAAACGCTGATGCTCTATGACTGTGCCCACGCTGAGAGCACAATCGGGAGCCGCGGGGGCGGACTGGGGTGCACCCGATGGGGCCACGGTTCGACCGCCATTGGACAGAGCCGACGAGAGTCGACGCAGATTGCCGCCACGCGCCACATACCTCTGCTTGAAGCCCTCGGAGAAGGGGTCTACAGCTGTCTCGGGCTGATGCGGACGGGTAATCTTGGGTTTCCGATCTGCCACAAACTGCCCTCCCACCGGACGGGAGTTCTGCCAGGAATCATCATCCCTACGACCATAACCACTACGGGCATGACCCTGATAGGCAGCGCCGCCACCAGAGTCACCTCGGCCCGACGAGACCACATCAAGAAACTCGCTCGATATGTCGCGGATGAAGCGGCTGGGCGTTGTCATCTCCATCTGTGAATACATCCAGCGGTTCTTGGCACTGGAAAGATAGCAATGCTTCCGCGCACGGGTGATGGCGACATAGAGCAGCCGTCGCTCTTCCTCCAGTTCCTTCAACGAGTTGGACGAGCGCAGACTGGGAAACAGCTTCTCCTCAAGGCCCACAACAAAGACGGTGGCAAACTCCAAGCCCTTGGCGGCATGGATGGTCATCAGACTGATGCGGTCATCATCGTTGTCGTCGGTATCGGCATCGGTCTGTAGCGACACCTGCTGTAGGAAATCAGGCAAAGACACGCGGTCGTCCTGGCCTTCCTCCTTTCTCGACTCGACAAACTCATTGATGCTGCCAAGCAACTCTTCAAGATTCTCCTGACGCGAGCGGCTTTCTATGTCGGTAGAACGGTAGAGGTCGTCGAACACGCCGCTCTGCCTTACAATCATATCGCCCAACTCATAGGCATCCTTATCGGCGAGGTGTTCCATAAAGCCCTCGATAAGCTGGACAAAAGCGCCGAGCTTGGCCATTGTGCCCCGGTTGATATCAAGTTGATAAGCGAACGGATTGCCCAGCACAGTCCAAAGACTCACACCACAACTCTGGGCACAAGAGATAATCTTCTGCAGCGTGGTATTGCCTATGCCGCGAGTCGGATAATTGATGATACGCTTGACGGCTTCTTCGTCGGCAGGGTTGACTACCACACGGTAATAGGCGATGACGTCCTTGATTTCCTTGCGTTGGAAAAACTCGGTACTACCCACGACACGATAAGGCATATTGTCGTTACGGAATTCCTCCTCGAAGATGCGGCTCTGCGAATTGGTGCGATACAGGATGGCAAAATCACGGTAGTCGCACCCCTCGTCACGCATAATGCTGCGTATGGTCTTAGCCACCACGGCAGCCTCTTCCCTATCGCTGTAGAGCTGGCGATAAGTGACCTTGTCGCCATTGTCGTTGCTGCTGAAGACATCCTTGTCAATCTGATACTGATTGTGCTTCATCAGACTGTTGGCGGCATTCACTATCTCGGGCGTTGAACGGTAGTTGCGCTCCAACTTGAAGATATGCACGTCTTTGTAAATACGCTGGAAATTGAGGATATTGTCAATCTGTGCACCTCGGAAGGCATAGATACTCTGGTAGTCGTCGCCCACTACGCATATCTTCTGGTTCTCGCTGGTGAGCAGCAGCACTATCTGCTGTTGCACCGAATTGGTATCCTGATACTCGTCGACCAGCACGTACCTGAACCTGTCGGCGTAGCGTCGGCAGATATCCCCGTTGTTTTTGAACAAGAGGTAGGTATGGATGAGCAAATCGTCGAAATCCATGGCGTTGGCCTGGCGCAAACGGTCCTGATATGCAGCGTAAATCTGATAAGTCTGGTCTACTTTGGCGAACCTGTCCCTGTCGCGCAACTCGATATCGTCGGCATACTGCTTGGGCAATATCAAGCGGTTCTTGGCCCTTGAAATTGCGGAAAAGATGGTCGCAGGGGCATATTGCTTATCATCCAGCTTCATTTCCTTGACTATGGCTTTCACCAGGCTCTGCGAGTCCTTGTTATCATAGATGGTAAAATTGGGCTGAAAACCGATGGCTTCGGCCTCGCGGCGCAGAATATGGGCAAAGACAGAGTGGAAAGTTCCCATATTCAGATACCTGGCCCTATCGGCACCCACCAAGGCGCCAATACGTTCTTTCATCTCACGCGCAGCCTTATTGGTAAAAGTCAGAGCCAATATGCTCCACGGCTCGTAGCCCTGCTGCAGGAGATACGCTATCTTGTAGGTGAGCACACGTGTCTTGCCCGAACCTGCACCAGCTATTACCAATGAGGGACCATCGCTGTAAACCACCGCTTCGCGCTGGCTGTCATTGAGACTGTCAAGAAGTTTATCCATAAGTATGATGTAATTCAGTTATTTGGTAGAATAGATTCCACCCGAACTTGTCTGCGGATTGTAGTCTTCGCCCTCTTTGGGAAACGAGGGTATATACCGCATCTCGTGCTTAATCCTGGATTGCCGTTTACGCATATATGCACTGGGGTATTTGGAACTAAACTTGCGCGGATTGGGCAATGTGGCTGCGATGAGGGCACATTCGGAGCGTGTCAACTCGCTCGCGGTCTTGCCAAAGTTGTACTCGGCACACGCATCCAGACCATAGATGGAGCTGCCCATCTCTATGGAGTTGAGGTAGACCTCCATAATGCGCTGCTTGCTCCACAGCAATTCTATCAAAGCCGTGAAATAGACCTCGAAACCTTTTCTCACCCAGCTTCTTCCCGGCCATAAAAAGACGTTCTTGGCCGTCTGCTGAGTGATAGTGCTTGCTCCGTGCTTGCGACCATGCTTGTTGGTCATATTATGGACGGCAGCCTTCTCGATGGCATCAAAATCGAAGCCATGATGCAGCAGAAAACGGCCGTCTTCGCTGGCCATAACCGCCACAGGCATATGGGGAGACATTTCGTCCAACGGCACCCAGTGATGGTGTATCGTCAATGTTCCGGTTTCAACGCACCTTATTATCATTAGAGGTGTAAGATAGACGGGAACGAAACGGTAGAAAACGACCGCAAGGATGGTGGAGGCGAAGAACAGACCGGCAATCCATCGGATGTACTTAAACAGAATTTTCATTGGTGAGTAAAAAAAGGGGCACAACCCATAACCGGTGTGCCCTTATCTTAATAATAATGTTGATTTAATTGAGTTTACCGGCATTGGCAGAATCTACCATTGCCTGTGAAGCATACAGATAAATCTCTACACGGCGATTGAGCTGGCGTCCGCTGGCTGTAGAGTTGTCGGCAACGGGCTGAGAACTGCCGTAGCCTTCAACCTTCTTCATCTGGACATCGCTGATTCCGCACTGTCTCAGATAAGTGGCCACACTCTGTGCACGAGAATTGGAAAGAGGGATATTGATTCCGTCGTTGCCTGTAGAGTCGGTGTGTCCATAGATATCTACATAGCAGTCGGTGTTCTGCTTCAGCACATTAGAGAACTTTGCCAACTCGTTCTTGGATGTGGCGTTGAGGTCAGACTTATTGGTAGCAAACAAAATGCCACTGTCAAAAGTCACCTTGACGGCAGAAAGACCATTCTTGTCGGTCACCTGCTCAACCTTGGCATTTTCCACCTGAGCCTTGGCCTGCTCGGCCACCTTGTCCATATGTCGGCCAATGATTGCACCGGTTCCCGCTCCTACAACGCCACCAATGGCAGCACCAACGGCAGTATTGCCAGCTATCTTACCGATAATGGCACCCAACACGGCACCACCACCTGTTCCAACGAGAGTTCCGGTTCCCTGCTTGGTCTCACATCCAAGCACAGTAAGTACACACAATAATAGTGCTGTAATCTTGAGTCTCATCTTGTCATCAATTTTAATTATTATCCTTGTCTTAGCATATCAGTCCTTATGGACCACACATTTGTTTATCACTTCTGGTATCAAAAAGTCGCACTGCGACCTTCCACCTTATATTATTTACTGCAAAGATATAATGATTTTCTAAATTTCTATGCGTTTTGAGGAGTTTTTTTCGTAATTTTGCACAATATTGTTGAATATAAATACATTTGAGGCAATAATCAGGCGCATCAAGGTAATCAGCACAAGTCTGACCTGATGCACCCCAAGCACAAAGAAACAAACAAAAGATATAAAATGGCTAAAGAACTGAAGGAGCTCACCAAGAGAGCAGACAATTACAGTCAGTGGTACAATGACTTAGTGGTAAAAGCCGATTTGGCAGAACAATCAGCGGTACGCGGATGTATGGTTATCAAGCCATATGGCTATGCTATATGGGAGAAGATGCAGGCCCAGCTCGACAAGATGTTCAAAGAGACTGGTGCCCAGAATGCCTACTTCCCTCTGCTTATCCCCAAATCATTCCTCTCTCGTGAGGCTGAACACGTAAAGGGATTCGCCAAAGAGTGTGCGGTTGTTACCCACTATCGACTCAAGTCAAGCGACGACGGAAACAGCGTAGTATTGGACCCCAACGCCAAGCTGGAGGAAGAACTCATCATCCGTCCTACCTCTGAGACCATCATCTGGAATACTTACAAGAACTGGATTCACTCTTACCGTGACTTACCATTGATGTGCAACCAATGGTGTAACGTGATGAGATGGGAGATGCGCACGCGTCCATTCCTGCGCACATCGGAATTCTTGTGGCAAGAAGGACATACAGCCCACGCCACTCGCCAAGAGGCCGAAGAAGAAGCTCAGAAGATGCTGCATGTATATGCCGAGTTCGCAGAAAAGTGGATGGGCGTACCTGTATTCCAGGGCGTAAAGAGCGAAACCGAGCGCTTTGCAGGCGCATTGGACACCTATACCATCGAAGCAATGATGCAGGACGGCAAGGCTTTGCAGAGCGGAACCAGCCACTTCCTGGGTCAGAACTTCGCCAAGTCGTTTGACGTTACCTTCTTGAACAAGGATAACAAGCCTGAGTATGTATGGGCTACCTCCTGGGGTGTGTCTACCCGCCTTATCGGTGCGCTCATCATGACCCACAGCGACGACAACGGATTGGTACTTCCTCCGAAGCTCGCTCCTATCCAGGTGGTTATCATACCTATCAGCAAAGGCGGCGAACAGCTGCAGGCCATCAGTGCTAAGCTGAGCCCCGTGATCAACAAGCTGAGAGAACTCGGTGTCAGCGTCAAGTATGATGACTCCGACAACAAGCGCCCTGGCTTCAAGTTTGCCGACTACGAATTGAAGGGTGTGCCCGTGCGTCTGGTTATGGGTGGACGCGACTACGAAGAGAATACTATCGAGGTTATGCGTCGCGACACACTTGAAAAGGCGACCGTCAGCTTTGACGGCATCGTAGAACACGTGATGCAGTTGCTCGAGGACATTCAGGAGCACATCTTCCTCAAGGCCAAGACATTCCGCGACGCCCACGTATATGTATGTGACGACTATGAGGAGTTCAAGACCCGCGTGAAAGATGGCGGCTTCTTCCTCTGCCACTGGGACGGCACAGCCGAGACCGAGGCCAAAATCAAGGAAGACACCCAGGCAACCATACGCTGCGTGCCCTTCGATTACGAGCAGACTCCGGGCGTGGATATGGTTACCGGCAAGCCCAGCAAGTGTCGTGTGCTGATTGCCCGAAGCTATTAAAAACAGACTAAATCCAATCGAAACGCAGACATTATCATGTCAGAAGTTTCCTCTCATATCCCTGTCTGAATAAGAAATACCTTTCAGACAGGGATATATATTACATGAATGAGCATAAAGGGACGCGCCCAGGCTGCGCTGACAAGCCATAGATGCATCAGACGCCAGAAAGAAAGGTTCGCAGCCACATATATATAAATATGTATAGCCGCAGGGATGAAAAAATAAGTCGAACCCTTTGTATTATGCTTGAATTGCAGTATCTTTGCATTAAATTAAACAATTATCACTATGACAACTAAAGAAGAAAATATAGTTGAAGAGAAGAAGAGCTTAAGTTTCGTTGAACAACTCGTCGAGCAGGACTTGGCTGAAGGTAAAAACGGAGGCCGTATCCAGACTCGTTTCCCCCCAGAGCCTAACGGATATCTGCATATAGGTCACGCCAAAGCCATCTGCATGGACTTTGGTGTCGCCGAGAAGTACAATGGTGTCTGCAACCTCCGTTTTGATGACACCAACCCCAGCAAAGAGAACAATGAATACGTTGAGAATATCCTCCACGACATTGAATGGTTAGGTTTCCATTGGGGCAACATCTATTACGCATCCGACTATTTTGAGAAGCTGTGGGAATTTGCTGTTTGGATGATAAAGAAAGGCTTGGCATACGTTGACGAGCAGTCCTCTGAGCAGATTGCCCAGCAGAAAGGCACTCCTACAACCCCAGGTATCGCCAGCCCATATCGCGACCGTCCCGTAGAGGAAAACCTCCGTCTGTTCGAGTTCATGAATACGCCAGAAGCCACTGAAGGCAGCATGGTATTGCGTGCCAAACTAGACATGGCCAATCCCAATATGCACTTCCGCGACCCCATTATGTATCGCATCATCCATACTCCCCACCACCGCACTGGCACCAAGTGGTATTGCTACCCCATGTATGACTTTGCTCATGGTCAGAGCGACTACTTTGAGGGCGTTACCCACTCCATCTGTACACTTGAGTTTGTTCCCCATCGCCCTCTGTACGACAAGTTTATCGACTTCCTCAAAGAGAAAGACGGCAGCGACGACAACCTGCAGGACAACCGTCCACGCCAGATTGAGTTCAACCGTCTCAACCTTACCTATACCGTAATGAGCAAGCGCAAGCTGCACACCCTGGTTGACGAGCATCTCGTAAATGGTTGGGATGACCCTCGTATGCCTACTGTCTGTGGTATGCGCCGTCGCGGTTACTCTCCTGAGAGTATACGCAACTTCATAGACTCAATCGGTTACACCAAGTTTGATGCCCTTAATGACGTCGCTTTGCTTGAGGCAGCTGTTCGCGATGACCTCAACAAGAAGTCCACTCGTGTCTCTGCCGTATTGGATCCCGTCAAGCTGACCATTACCAACTATCCTGACGACATGCAGGAAGAGATGGAAGCAGTCAACAATCCCGAGAACATCGAGGAAGGTACACACAACATCACTTTCTCCAAGCACCTGTGGATTGAGCGTGAAGACTTCATGGAGGATGCTCCCAAGAAGTTCTTCAGAATGACTCCTGGCAAGGAGGTACGTCTCAAGAACGCATATATCGTCAAATGCACCGGCTGTGAGAAGGACGCAGAGGGCAATATCACAGAAATCTTTGCAGAGTACGACCCACTTAGCAAGAGCGGATTGGAAGGTGCCAACCGCAAGGTTAAGGGTACACTCCACTGGGTTAGCGCCGATCACTGCATCCAGGCAGAGGTAAGAGAGTACGACCGCCTCTTCTTTGTAGAGAACCCCTCTGCCGACGAGCGCGACTTCCACGAGCTGCTCAACCCTGAATCTCTGCGCATACGCACCAATTGCTACGTAGAGGAATATGCAGCCAACAAGCAGCCGGGAGAGTATCTGCAATTCCAGCGCATAGGTTATTTCATGGCCGATGCCGACACGACAGCAGAGCATCCTGTATTCAACAAGACCGTGGGCTTGAAGGATGCTTGGGCAAAACAGAACAAGAAGTAAATGATCGATTTTAATAAAGAGCTTTATTTTAAAACCGACAAATTCAAGGTTCTCCTTGACCGTTATGAGAAATCTACGAGTCAGGGAGAACCTTTCTATCTTGACCCAGAAGACCTGACGGACATTGCCGAGTACTACCAGTACCACGAATGTGACGAGAAGGCGCTCAGCACCATTGACAGGGCGATCTACACTTTCCCCAGTGCTGTAGAGCCGCTCCTTTTCCGTTCCCGATACGCTCTTCTGAGAGAAAACGACGTAGAAAAGGCCAAGTATTACGCCCTACAAATCATAGACACGTCTGACTATGATTACAAATATCTACATGCCGAAATCCTTATCCATGAAGGCAAACCCGAAGAGGCAGACGAGTATCTCCGCATGGGCGTTGACGACTTATCTCCTCGCGAAAGAGCCGATTATGTTTATGACGTGGTCAATTTGTTCTTGGACTACGACGCTCTTGACTGTGCCCGGAAATGGATAGAGCTTATCGACGACAAATCAGGTAAAGACTATCGCGAGACATCGGCGCGTTGCTACCTACTCAACCAAGAGTATAGCCAAGCAGAGGAGCTATACATGCAGCTGGTGGACCAAGACCCCTACTCCACTTATTACTGGACGCAGCTTACGGATTCCCAGTATCTTAATGGAAAAATCTCTGAAGCCCTGCAAAGCAGCGAATTCGCCCTTGCGATTGACTCCCAGTGCGAAGATGCCTTGTTGGCAAAGGCCAACTGCCAATTCACGTTAGGCCAACTTGCTGATGCGCTTGATTTCTATCACCGCTACAGCGCTTTGCGTCCAAATGACGGATATGTAGAGTCACTTATCGGTTCAACTTACGTCAAGATGAACAATCTCGAAGAGGCTTTGATTCATTACAACAAGGCTATCCTTCTCGCAAACGGTGACCGTTCGCTGTTTATAGATATTTCCAAGCAGAAAGCACTGCTCCTGTCTTCTATGGGGCTAAGAGACAAAGCTCTCTTGGTCATTGAGAACTGCATCAACACTGCCAAAAACAATATCGCCGACCTCCATGTCATAAAGGGGTATATCTATATGGACGCTGGAGAAACCGATGAAGGATTACGGCAATTTGAGACCGCCATTACCCTGTCCGACAATGACCCCTTCATCATCTATCAGATAGGCACAGCCTGCTATGACAATGGGGAGTATGACCTGGCCTACGACGCCCTTAGGCGCATCACGATAGAAAACCAGGATGACAACCCCATCGACGGCTGGGCTTACTACGCAGCCTGCTGTGCCAAGATGGGACGCGCGGATGAATTCCTCTACGCCCTCCGCAAGGGATGCGAGGTCAATCCTGCTGAAGTCTCTATCGTATTTTCCAACATACTGCACCCCAATATACCATTTACTGATTTATACGAATTCATCAAAAACAAATTTATAAAATGAACTGGTTATCATCACTATTAGGCAACCTGAATTACGGAACGATATTCTTCCTGATGTTGCTGGAGAGCACCGTTATCCCCGTACCGTCAGAGCTGGTTGTATCGCCCGCAGCTTATCATGCAGCCGGAGGAAACCTCAATGTATTTCTTGTCATACTGTTTGCAACGATAGGTGCCGACTGCGGTGCTACTATCAATTACTTTGCAGGTTATTACTTGGGGCGTCCAATCATCTATCGCTTTGCCAACAGCAAGTGGGGACGCATGTGCCTGCTCAATCAGCAAAAGGTAGAGAAGAGCGAGAAGTTCTTCTACGACCACGGAGTCATCGCCACACTTACCGGCAGACTGCTCCCTGGCATACGACACCTCATCTCTATCCCCGCCGGTCTTTCCAAGATGAAATTCTGGAAGTTCATCCTTTACACCACCATCGGCGCCGGTCTGTGGAACTGCATCCTGGCACTGCTGGGATGGTATCTGCACTCAGTGGTTCCCGAGCAGGAACTCAACGACAAGATTATGGAATATGGAGAGTATATCAAGTTGGGCATCATCGCCCTTGTGGGCATTGCCATCGTATACTTCGTAGCCAAATGGCTTCTTAAGAAAAGAAAATAAGTATTATCAACCATAGAAAAAGCATCAATCCCGCTTGGATTGATGCTTTTTCTATTTTATCAAGCCACTGTATCGGCCCTGATTATCCTTCGCCGCTAAACTGGCGGATGCGCTGTTCTTCTGACAATTTGCAAATCAACAGCACACCATCTTTCTCAGCTACGATATAGTTGTCCAACCCCTGGATAACCACTTGCTTCTGCTGCAAGGTATGCACCACACAGTTGTGACTTTCATACATCTCAATCTTCTCGCCGATGAGCGTATTTCCATAGAGGTCGTGCTTGGTCTGCATCTGCAGACTTCCCCACGTGCCCAAGTCACTCCAACCGAAGTCGGCCGGGCAGACGAAGATTTCCTCAACACGCTCCATGATTGCGTAGTCTACAGAGATATTCTCGCACTCTGGATAGACTGCATTAATCATCTGCTGCTCATCTGCCGTTCCATAGACCGGCATCAGGTTCTCAAATATCTTGGCTATTGCGGGCTGATACACTCTGAATGCGTTGACGATAGTGCTGACACTCCAGATAAAGATACCGGCATTCCAGAAGTAGTCGCTCTCTTTGATATATTCCTGAGCGGTTTCAAGATTGGGTTTCTCCTTGAACTTGTCAACACGGAAAATTTTCTTCTGACGCAAAGAACTGACACTCAGGTCGGCCTTGATATAGCCATAACCCGTCTCCGGACGGTTGGGCTTCATGCCCAAGGTTACGATGGCATCAGAATCCTGGGTGAAGTCCATGCAGAGCTTGATGATGCGGCGGAACTCTTCGACATCGGTCACTATATGGTCACTGGGAGTAACCACCACATTGGCCTTGGGGTCCTTTGACTTGATGCGCCAGCTCACATAGGCTATACACGGAGCTGTATTTCGCCTACATGGCTCTTGCAGGATATTCCCATAGGGGATTTCAGGAAGCTGCTGATGCACCAGCTCTACATATTTCTGATTGGTAACCACCCAAATGTTCTCTGGGGAGAAACCACTGAAACGCTCGTAAGTGAGTTGAAGCAATGATTTGCCAACACCTAACACGTCGATAAACTGTTTAGGTCTCTCGGATGTACTCATTGGCCAGAATCTGCTACCCACGCCACCAGCCATAATCACAAGGTGATTGCTACTCTTACTCATTATTTTCATATTTAGTATAACTTTACAAATGTATGAAAATAATTTCAAATGGAAAAAGAAAAGGGTGAATATTTTCTAAAATAGAGACAGCGACGTGTCTTCTTCGGATGCAGGTGAGGTTTCTTCTTGCTGGAGTTCGTCAAACTGCAATTGCAACTGTCGGAACACTTCAGAATTGAGATTCAGACAATACGTTCCTCTTTGCGTACCTTTTCTGATGACAGAATCGGTCTTTTTGGAGTTGCGTATGAGATAAGAGGAAACCTGTTTGTGGACGAGATTATAATCGAGAGGCTGAAAAAAGGAATTGTTTGCATTGAAGACATAGCGTGAGATGTCCTTGACAGCAAGCCCATCCTCTCCGGCTGCAAACAAAAGGTCTATGATTACTTTCTCGTAATTCATGTGAAATCATTAAAAAAGGTCACACTTAACTGAAAGTAAGTGTGACCCTTTCTTCATATACTTAAATTTATGCAAGAGCAACCTTGTTGTCCTCGTCTTTGATTTTGCCTTCCTTGAAAAGCCATCCCATTCCTACGAGGACTTCATCCTCTGTAATGTTGGCCAACTTGGCAATCTCTGCTATTGTCAGCGCCTTCTCTGCTGTTGCAAGAGCCTGATATACATCACCAGCCTTGAAACCTACGTTCTCTGCTGTCAGTACAACTACACTCTTCGAAGCAACCTTCTTAACTGTTGATTTTTTTGTCGTTGCAGTCTTCTTGGTTGCAACAGCTTTTGTTGTTTTCTTTTCTGTCATAATTTAGTAAATATTTAACCTTACGTCATTCAATCTTTCTATCTTGTAACTTTTTGTAATGCAAAGATAACAATTTATCGACTTGCCAGCAAATATATGTACGAAAATATGACAAAATCGAGAACTTTTGTAATTTTATTTTATCAATCTTGACTCAAATCAACGGAGATTTTAAGTTCTTCCAACTGTTTGGAAGCCAGCTGGGAAGGCGCATCGAGCATCACGTCACGTCCAGAATTGTTCTTGGGGAAGGCGATACAATCGCGGATAGAATCGAGACCAGCCATGATAGAGACGAAGCGGTCGAGACCGAAAGCGAGACCAGCGTGGGGAGGTGCACCATACTTGAAGGCGTTCATCAGGAAGCCGAACTGAGCCTCTGCACTCTCCTTGGTAAAGCCCAATATCTTGAACATCTTCTCCTGAAGGTTGGAGTCATGGATACGGAGCGAACCGCCACCGACTTCGATACCATTGCAGATGAAGTCATAAGCCTTGGCACGCACGCGCTCGGGATGTTCATCCAAGAGAGGAATATCATCAGGGTTGGGCATCGTGAAGGGATGGTGGGTTGCCATGAGACGCTGCTCCTCTTCTGACCACTCAAAGAGTGGGAAGTCTACTATCCACAGACACTCAAACTTATTCTTGTCGCGCAAGCCAAGACGCTCACCCATCTCAAGACGGAGTGCGCAGAGCTGTGTGCGCACCTTGTTGGCAGGACTGCCGCTCAGTATCAGAACCAAATCGCCATCCTTGGCACCGGTCTTTTCCTTGACTTCTGCCAACACTTCTGCGCCATAGAACTTGTCTACAGAGCTCTTTACCGAGCCATCTTCGTTGTACTTGATGTACACAAGACCCTTTGCACCCACCTGAGGACGCTTTACGAAGTTGGTGAGTTCGTCAAGCTGCTTGCGGGTGTAGTTGGCACAACCGGGCACACAAATCGCACCGATATAGGCAGCCTCGTTGAACACGGCAAAGTCTGCCTTGCCATCAAATACATCCTTGAGCTCGACAAATTCCATGCCGAAACGCAGGTCGGGCTTGTCGGAACCGAAGCGGCGCATGGCCTCATGCCATGTCATCTGCTGCAACTTGGCGGGAAGGTCTACACCTCTAACCTCCTTGAACAGCATGCGGCACATATCCTCGAACAGAGAGATAACATCTTCCTGGTCTACGAAACTCATCTCACAATCGACCTGAGTAAACTCGGGCTGACGGTCGGCACGCAGGTCCTCGTCGCGGAAGCACTTGGCTATCTGGAAATAGCGGTCGAAGCCTGCAACCATAAGGAGCTGCTTCAGGGTCTGAGGGCTCTGAGGGAGAGCATAGAACTGACCGGGATTCATACGAGAGGGAACCACGAAGTCGCGGGCGCCTTCAGGAGTAGAACCGATAAGTATTGGAGTTTCAACCTCTATGAACTGCTGTGCATCGAGGAAGTTGCGGATAAGTATCGTCATACGGTGACGCAGCTCCAGATTGCTACGCACCACATTGCGTCGAAGGTCGAGATAGCGGTACTTCATACGCAGGTCGTCGCCACCGTCGGTATTGTCCTCGATGGTGAAGGGAGGCACAGCACTGGGGCTAAGCACAGTGAGCTCAGACACGAGGATTTCGATATCACCCGTAGCAATCTTATCATTTTTGCTCTGTCGTTCACCGACAACACCCTTAGCCTGGATGCAGTATTCACGACCCAAGCGATTGGCCTGCTCACACAAAGCAGCATTAACAGATTCGTTGAAGACAAGCTGGGTTATACCATAACGGTCACGCAAATCGACAAAGGTCATACCACCCATCTTGCGTACTTTCTGCACCCAACCAGCCAAGGTAACTTCGACGCCATTATCGGCAAGACGAAGTTCGCCACATGTTTTTGTTCTATACATAAAGATATATATTAATTCTTCATGCAAAATTACTATATTTGAAGATAACAACAAAACAAAAAACTAATTAATATTCAAACGTATCAACTAAAATGCTAAATAGTGGACGGCGCAAGACCGACTTCGCTTGCTTTTCCGCTGCCACCGGACTGGATATGGCTATAGCCGACACCATGCAAACCTGCAAGCCAATGACCGTAAAGACATCAAAGTATGCCGTGGACAGTTATAAAGTAAACGCAAAGCATGAAATCAGGAAATCAAGGTTAGCATCACATGTTGCGCGATTGGCAACAACAATTTCAAACCCTGAAAACAAGATTATTGCCATCGAGGCATTATTGTCACGAGAAGCGAAGAAGATAGGGGCAAAGCGCGACGCTTATTCGACAATGAAAGAATAAAATAAGCCTTTCAGGAAACTGGCTCCCGAAAGGCTTATTTATAATGAAGTTAGTCTTATGCGTTAGAATGTGTACTTCAGACCAAGCTGACCACGCCAACGGCTGTAGTAAGACTGAGGATACTTGATGACATAGTCTGGAGTGCTGAGGAACTGGAACTTGCCACCATCGTAGGTCAGAGGAGAAATCAACTCGTTAGAATAAGTTGTTCCGTAGGTACGGCCCCAATCCTTGTTGAGGAGGTTGCCCACATTGAGGATGTCAAGAGACAACTCGAGAGAGTGTACCTGCTTGCCCACCTTCACGCTCATCTTCTCAGCTACGTGGAAGTCGAAGTGGTTCTCGAAAGGCAGGTTGTCTGCGTTGCGCTTGAAGTATTCGCCACGATGATCCTTGAGATAAGGAGTCTTGGCCAACCATGCCTTCAGGTTCTGACGCTGCAGTTCCTCGGTATAGTTGCCCTGAGCCTTGAAGGGCATCAGGTCGATCTGCTCGTCAGTAGGAATGAACATCAGGTCATTGCCACGACCGTTGTCGCCATTGAGGTCTCCGCTATACAACATAGAATAAGGTGAACCGCTTCTGCCCTGGTAGATAACACCGATAGTAGTGGTGAAGTTCTTATTGTTGGCAATGTGGAAACGGTAGAAAGCAGATGCCTTGATCATGTGGGGCAGATTGTAGGCACTGTAACCCAACTCAGGAGCATTGGAGAAACGATATGTAGAGGTGTTGTTCCAGTTGCTGGCAGCCTGAGAAGAAGTGGCAGGACAAAGGCTCTTAGACTGTGTGAAGGTGTAAGAAGCAGCAAGGTCAAGACCGAAGTCGAAACTCTTCTCTGCCTTCAGTGAGAGGCTGTAAGAATAACCCTTGTTGCTGTTCTTAAGAGCATAGATGTTAGAGAAAGGAAGACCCTTGGTCACGCGCTCGTACATAGGACGATTGTCCCAATACATACCTGTCACGTCGCCAAATGTCTTGCCGGTCTCAGCATAAGCAATGTTCTGATAATATACATCGTTCAGTGTCTTGCTGTAGATTGCCTCCGCAGTCCAGTCGATGCCAAGAGCCTTGAAATCTACACCGAGGTTGGCACGAAGGTTCTGGGCAAACTTGAAGTCCTTATCAAAGACGTTGATGGTCTGGTTACCGCTGCTGGCGTTGAGCAGCTGACCGTTCTCAGCCTGCTTGTTGGGGTCCAGAATCAACGTAATCTTATCGTTGCGCTTTACATTGTAAGAAGACATCTGGATACCGGTATTGGAGAAGCTGTTGCTCAGCCATACGAAAGGTACACGACCGGTGAAGATACCCACACCACCACGTACGATGAGCTTGTGCTTGTTGTCCTTATCCCAACGGAAGCCTACGCGGGGGCTCCACATAGGTGTAGAGTTGAGCTTGTTATTGGTTCTGTATCCATAGCCGTTCTGGGCAGCCCACGCGTTGAATGGAGCATTCTCTGAAGGAGTATCAAAGAACAAGGGGAGGTCCATACGCAGACCATAGGTGAGCTGCAGAGAGTTAGAGATATCCCACTTGTCCTGGATGTAGAAACCTAACTGGGCAGAACCGAACTTGGCTCTCCAACGGGCATTGCCTGTAACGTCTACATTGGCCTGCTGGAAGTAATACTGGTTGATATATTTACCGATACCGGGAGTACCAGCCTTGAAACCTTCATAATAGCTGAAGAAATCATCGGGATTCTGGAAATAATATGAGCCAAAGAGATTTGGGATAAAGAGGTTTGAGAAGCTATACACCTCATTGTGTGTACCCATAGTGATGGTATGGTTGCCCTTATACCATGTCAGGTTGTCCTCGAAGGTAAATACGTCCTGGTCAAGACCATTGGCCATTGAGTTGTACTCATTACCGATGTTTACAGAACCATTGTTATTACCTACCTTTGAAATCTGGATGGCTGGGAATGGAGTACCAGAAGTACGGGCATCACGAACCATTACATAAGAAGCACGAAGCTCATTGCTCAACACAGGGCTGAGACGAGACTGGAGCTCGGCCATGATGGTATTGGTATTGGACTTGTACTCATAGATGTGGTCGCCAGTGTTCAGAGTAGCGATACCGCCACCACCCTTCATAGAACGGGCGTTGACATAGCTCCAGCGAACAGACAACTTATTGAAGTCGTTGATGTTCCAGTCCAACTTGACACTTGCCTTGTTGCTCCAAGTGCGCATATCGGGGTTGGCATAAATACCATTGTAGTCATAACCCTGTCGTTGTGCCATATCCTTGACAGCGTCAAGAATCTTCACAGCCAGGTCGGCATCTACCTTAGAGCCACCGGTACCCAGTCCATAGTCATTAGGATATGACTTGTCTGAGCTCTCGAAGTTAGCGAAGAAGAACAGCTTGTCCTTGATAATGGGACCGCCCAAAGTGAAACCGAACAATGACTCGCTCTCTTTAGAATAAGGTGCAGCGTAAGTTCCATCATGGTTCAGGAAGTGACGACCTACGAGTTTTTCGTTGTTGCCATAGATATAAGCACTACCATGGAAGGTATTGGTACCACTCTTGGTAATGGCATTGATGGCACCACCGGTGAAACCGCTCTGACGAACGTCAAAGGGAGCGATGTTGATCTGAATCTGCTCAATGCTTTCCATCGAAACAGGCTGTGTATTAGCCTGACCACCGTTACTACCATTGTAGGTAAGACCGAAAGCGTCATTATTCATTACACCGTCAATCTGGAAAGCGTTGTAACGGGTATTTGTACCGGCAAAAGACATAGAACCCACCTGCTCATTTGAATTGATTTGGGGATTAAGGCGCGCAATGTCGGCGATGCTGTGGGTAATAGTAGGCATATTGGCTATCTGTGTAGCATTGATGCTCTGTGCCGCACCTGTCTTGGTGGCATTAAGACCTGCCTTGCCAGCAACGACAACCTCGTCAAGCATCTTGGCATCTTCTTCCAACGAACAAGAAAGGTTCTGTGATTCACCCAACAACAAGCTAACCTTGTTGAAAGTCTTGGTCTGATGGCCAATATAAGATATCTCTACCTTATAGGGTCCGCCAGGACGCATACCCGGAATGTTAAATCTTCCGTGAACATTAGTAACGGCACGATACACGGTACCAGATGGCTGGTGGGTTGCGGTCACTGAAGCACCGATAACCTCATCACCCTGAGAGGTAACCTTACCATTAATACCTGAAGTCGTAATTTGTGCCATAATCGATGTTGTAAAGGCCAACATCATTAAAGCAATAATGGTTAAACGTCTCAACATATTATAAAAGTTAAGTTAAAATACTACTCAGCGTAGTAACTATTGTTAATATTTGGTGCAAATATAGGTATTTTTTTTTAATTAATCATAAAGAGCGCGTTAAAATTATGATACAACGCCGTTATTTCGCCTTTTACTATACCAGATCTGTTGGATACGGTTATGAATGACGATAAAATTGAGCATTGAAAGCACCAAAACGACACCTGCACCTAATGCAATCATAAGCATCGGTGACGACTTGTCCAACGAGGGAGACAATGCCAACAAATAATCATAATAATACCCCCTCAATATGAGCACTGCGCAGATGGAAACGAGAAGGATGCCGACATTGAGCACCAGGGTAAGCATCTGATAGGGCCATGCTACGGAGCGCGTGGTATATCCTATCAACAGCAGGTTCTCCAGCTTGTCCTCATTCTTCTGGACGAGCAAGAAGATGCTCAACAAGAGGATGTAGAAGCTCAATGCAGAGATGAGAGCGCCGACAACCATAACGAGAGCTACAACCAACTTGAGAAAATATGCAGTCTTCTCATTGTTCATCTGGTCGCTGTCGACCTCATAGCCGTGGTCTTCGAGATATGAGGTAACCTCCTTGCTGGCAGGATTGTCAAAATGGACAAGAATACGTGATGGCTGGGAGTGGGATTGAGAACTGAAGTTGCGGTTAGTCCAATCCATAAACGACTGAGGCACAAGTATGGAACTGATCTTATTAGAGAAACCAATCAGTTTGCCCGTGAACACCTCTTTCTTGCCATCTCCCTGAACAAAGAGAGAGATGTCGACCATACCAAGAACGCCATCGGAGAGCGTAGGCAGCGAATGGGACTTGGCAAAGCCGAAATTATACATTGTTATATATGACCTCGGCAGAAGTACGGGCACTACCCTATCGCCCTCAGCATAATTCCACTGACTCTTGTCGATATCAACAAATTCATCGGGTACGCTTTCGAAATATACTTCGGAATTGAAAATTGTGTTGCCATCAATCGACATGGTCGCATTGGCATGATACTCGTTGGATGAAAACACGCCCAAAGATTCTACAAACGGCTGGCTTCGCAGGTCTTCGACGTCATCTGGAGAAAATAGATTGGTCTGGCCAGAAACGACACTTGACGAGCGGACGGCCTTGGTCAATACCACCTGGTCATCGTTCATGAAACTGTCTTCGCCTGTGAAACAGGGAAGCACATCAATATAGAACTGGAATCCCAAAAGAATGATGGTCAAGCCAACGAGATTGGCAAAGAAGAATCCCAACAGTTGGCCTTTACTTATATGTTTGCTCAGTAACTTCCAAATCAAATTCATTTTCAGCAATCTTTAGAAATCTACAAACAGAATACCTTGTCATAATCCAAATCCATGTGCTTGCCAATACTGGTAACGATGACGCCAGCCCCCTGGCGGTGTGCTTCCTCCATCATGAGCGATGCCATAACCGCAGCATTTTCGTCGTCAAGATGGCTGATGGGTTCGTCGGCGACAAGGAAATCAAACGGTTGGGCCAAGGCTCGCATAAGAGCCACACGCTGCTGTTGCCCAAAGGACATATTGGCGATAGGGGTATCCACCTTGTCTGATATGCCTAACATCTCGAACCACTGGTTTACCTGAGAGGCCGTAACATGATGGGTAAGAGAGTTTTTAATCATCACATTGTCATGGGCAGACAATTCGGGGAACAACCGGAGTTCCTGAAACAAATGGCTGATGCCGGAACGGCGCACATCAACCCACTGCTGCATACTGAAGGTGGTCGTGGGTGTATCGTCGAACAGCAATTCGCCGGTATAATCCTGGCGATAACCGATAAGATAACTGCAGAAGGTGCTCTTGCCTCTGCCACTATGGGCTTCCACCAAATAAGTCTTGCCCTTTTCCAAGGTCACATCCTGGTTCCACACATCGGATTTCAGGTCAGCGCAACTGGAAAAGACATGAGGAACGACGCTTTTTAACCGAATCTGTTTCATCATTTTACTGTTAAGACCATCAACTGTCTGTTGCCCAATGCCGTGTGGACACTCTGAAGCAATGGCAGCGGTGCTACGCGCTGCAATTCGGCAAGGTTCACGAGCATGGCTGCCCTTTTCCCCTGTACCACAGCATCCCATTTCCCATTTTGCGCAACTTTCTTATATGGAATGCCCATGAAGAAGGTTCCATCTTCGGTTACACCGATAGGCATCTCGCTCATATCGGCAGGTACAAACTGATGCCAGTCGGCTGTCAGCCGTGAAACAAGCAGATGAAGTTGGCTGGAATGAGTAGGAACACTGACCAGCATCTCTCCCGATGAGGTGTCAAAAATCTTCCTGTAATTGATATCAGAACCGACGTTCAAGGCGGAGAAGAGTTTGTCAAAATCGTTTTTCCCCTGGGTAAGCTCCGTCATCGTTGTCTTGCTGTTCAAGAGGATTGACACAAAGTTATGCTCGTCTATATATGACGCATATTTGCCACGAAGAATATCCATCTGGCGGAGCTGGTAATCTCTGATGGTCTCATCATCCTTGTGGTTCTTTGCAAATATGGCTCCATCGACCTGAACATAATCGCTGCTGACAGAAATGCCTGCACGATAATACAGTTGGTTGGCATCCATATCCTTGGGCGCACAAAGCATAAGTGACGAGCGCATCAGTTCGGGAAGGGAAGTCATGGCAGCAACCATAGCCATAGGCTCGTGAATGGAGTCGAGTTGATGAACCAAGTCGGAGGCACGCAAACCTTTGTCGGCATCCTGCTTGAGATAGCTGGCCATTTTAACCATAAGATTGCGCTGCTCGCCCGCAGTGACGGGCCCCATCACAAGCAGAGACTTGGCATTGAAACCCACTACCCAGGAATTGCCCAAAACAGAGAATGTACATTCGCGGAAATCGGTGAGTTTGAAACCGTTTTTGCCCATAAGCTCCTTGAGGTTGTCCTCATCGGACACACAGCAACAAAGGCCATAAAAACCTTCGGGAGACTCAAAGGCATAAACCTTTTGGGCAAGGTCTATGCCGCGGGTAGTCATATTGTGGATATGGAAAAGAGAACGCATAAAGACATTGCTATCCATACCCTTGTATTTCATCAAATCAACGGATACCACCAAGGGACTTTTCTTGGGAACGGCATCCATATAATCATCGCTGTCTGAACACGAAACAATCAACGTGCTCAGCAAAATGAATAAAAATGCGAGCTTCTTCATTGTTATATATTAATAAGGTGTCTATTTCCTAAGAGACAACTGAGCCATGGTTACGGCCATGAGACCAGCCGTTTCTGTGCGCAAGCGGAAATCGCCAAGAGATATAGACTGATAACCGTTGGCGATGGCGGCGCGAACCTCATCGATAGAGAAATCGCCTTCGGGGCCAACAAGAACCGTACAGTCTTCAGCCGCCCCGTCGGCTGTAAGCAGGGTAAACAAATCGAGTCGTGGCACCTCATTATAGCAATGCGCTATAAACTTGCGGCCGGTTCGTGGTTGCTGGATAAAGGTGTTGAAGTCAACCATTTCGTGTACGACTGGCTTGAATGGCTTTCGGCTCTGCTTCATGGCCGAAACGACTATCTTGTCCAAACGCGCGGTGTTGACAACTTTGCGTTCGGAAAAAGCGCACTTGAGTAGGGAAAGTTCGTCAAAACCAATCTCGGTGGCCTTCTCGGCCATCCACTCGATACGTTCCATCATCTTGGTTGGGGCAATGGCCAAATGGATGTTTCCGAGCCAAGCCTTGCCGGGATGCAGCGTCTCGACAATCTCATAAAAGCAATGCTTGGACGAAGTCATAGTGACCTTGGCTCTGTAAATGCCACCATCTCCATCCATGAGAAACATCTCGTCACCTGAAGCCAATCTTAACACACGCAAGGCATGTACTGCCTCTTCGGCAGGCAGTTCGTTCTGAGCAGACGCCTGGGGTACATAAAAATACCGTGCTTCTTTCATAATTTCTTATTTTTTTCTGTTATCCATCTCTTGTTTGATGGCCATCGCCATCCTGTAATCTTCGTCCTTGACTGCCCGACGAAGTGCATTCTCCAACAACTCGTAACTAAGCACATTGAGTGGCAAAGACATTTTCTCGTTGTCGGGATTGTAATCCACGCCCTGTATGTCAAACAGCTGCGGGCTTATGTATATAGGCAAATCGGCTACGGCTGCCAATGTGATGGCAGCCGTAGGTTCCAACTTGTATGCAATTGATTTTTCGACATCTTGTAATTCCATTCTGTATTTGCCACTACTCACATCGGTAACATGCACCTCGTAAGGGGCGCCTGTGTGGTCTCTGATAATGGTCCATAAGACGGATATCAACGCATCTACAGACGTATGTCGCTTCTTGAAGAAACCCTCCAAATCATAAAGTCTATCCATATTGCAAGGCATGCTAAGATGCTTTGTCTGGTCGGCGTCGGTGAGGACAATCAACCCTATATTGCCGAATTGTCTCAACTGCGTCACTCCCTTTATGTATAGGCGGGTTTTGTCCATTATGCCTTAACTCCTGTTTTACGTGGTCTGAACATAAAGGCGAATGCCACACCAACTACCAAAGCGTAGGCTGCAAAGATGTACCAGCAGGTGGCCCACTGGGTTGCGCCATTGGCGTCTGTATAGGCAGTGACTACAGCCTGGGCAGCAAAAGAGCCGAGGGTTGCACCGATACCATTGGTCATAAGCATAAACACGCCCTGCGCACTTGAACGAATCTTCGAATCGGTATTGTCGTTGACAAACAACGAACCAGAGATATTGAAAAAGTCGAAAGCCACACCATAAACAATCATCGAAAGGATGAACATCCAGACACCCGCACCTGGATTGCCGGCGCCAAGAAGAGCGAAACGGGCTACCCAAGCAAACATGGCAATAAGCATAACGTTCTTGATGCCATAACGCTTCATGAAGAATGGAATCATCAAGATGCAGAGGGTCTCGCTAATCTGGGACAAAGAGTAGAGAATGACGGGATACTTCACGCCAAAGGTACCGGCATATTCGGGCAGCGACTTGAAGCTCTCGATAAATGGGGTGGCAAAGCCGTTGGTAATCTGCAGACTGACGCCCAAGAGCATGGAGAAAACAAAGAAGATAGCCATGCGCTTCTGCTTGAAAAGAGCAAAGGCACGCAATCCGAAAGCGTCTACCAGACTTTGCTTGTTATCATCATCACTCAGCGGACAGGTAGGCATGCTGAAGGTATAAAGGAAGAGAATCAGACTGAAAGCACCAGACACGAAGAACTGTTCGTATGTACTCTTGAAGCCCATGATGTCGACAAACCACATGGCAACGATAAAGCCTACGGTTCCGAAGACACGAATAGGCGGGAACTCCTTGACGGTGTCCATGCCCTTGAGTTCAAGACAATAATAGGCAACGGAATTGGTGAGCGCCAAGGTGGGCATATAGAAGCCAACGCTCAATGAATAGAATGTAAAGAGAATGGCAAAACTTGCCCCTTCACCATTAACCATACCATACCATCCTGCCGCAAACATAAAGAGGGCTGCCAGAAGATGACAAATACCCAAAAGGCGTTGTGCCGGAATCCAACGGTCAGCAATAATTCCCATCAAAGCGGGCATGAAAATAGAAACGATACCCTGCATGGCATAAAAGGCGCCAATATGTCCGGCCATGCCAATATTACCGAGGTAGATTCCCATACAGGTGAGGTATGAACCCCACACCGCGAACTCCAAGAAGTTCATCAAAGATAAACGCACTTTCATCGATCTTAAATTTTTAGTTTAATACAAAGGTAATGTAAACCATAGATAATACAAAATAATTGTCTGTTTTTTTGCTTTCGCTATTCGCTTTTTAAGTAGATGTAGCAGCATGTAGAAGAATGTGGATGTCCGTTGTGCCGGGCGTATCTACTCCCAAGAACGGTTTAGGTTTTGGACACTTCCTGCTGATAAATCATGTCAAACCACTCACGGAGCATGGACTTGCTTTCAATGATGGTCTGTATCTGCTTCAACTTGTTTCGATTGGGAGAATTGGGTATCCACAGCTTAATATATCCGTTGACGGAATACTTTTCGGTCATATGCATGACAAAACGCTCCCATTGTTGCTCTGGGGTGATATCGGGATATTTCTCAAGTCCAAACTGTATTGCCCGCCTGAAGACCACCTCGGTATCAAGGTCGCGGTCGGCTTCGGCAACAATCTTACCATAAATGGAGCGAGGCTGGCGACTGGCTGACGCGCGGTGGTCCTCCACAGCCTCCTTCATGATAACAATACGTTCTGGACTGAACCACTTTTTGAGCCGCGCATCACTGGCGAGTATTTTACCGCCAGTTAAATGATGTATGGCACGAGGCCCATTCATGCCTAAATCATGGTAAGCGGCAACCACATAAGCCATATCTATATCAGCACCGGTGAACCGAGCCAGTTCCATACTGTTTTTGATAACACGCATAACGTGGCTCAAGCCATGGCTTTTGCCGAAATCAGCATAACGCGGGAGAATATGATTCTCTACATATTCCATGATGTCGAGGTTCAACTGCTGCATGATGGTTACAAAATAGATTGTTTATTGGTTGATAGATACGATATCAAACCCACTATCGAGGTGCAAGTTTGATATCGTATCTGGTGTGACAATACCTATGCTAACTACTGGACTTGTATGGTTAATTATAGAAATTCCAACTAAGTCCAAATCTCAGGATGCTGTCATTGAGAGGATAATGAGGGGTGAGAAAATACATCTTATTGCCACTACCGGCATTGACATGACTCATCATCACAAAGAAGCGCGTCTGCTTAAGATGGAAGTTGGCATAGACATTGAGGATGGGATAATTGCCGACCTCAACACGATTGGGCCCTTCCTGAACAGCATACTGGCCCAGACCAGGAGCATAGTCAGGTGCGTAGTACTTGGTAAAATATCTTACATCAGCGCCGAAGTCGCACTTCAAGACTTTGGCGATTTTGAAGCGAAGATAGAGATTGGAGTACACATTAAGCTGAGGAACGGGCAATACATCTTCGGCACTCGACTTCTGATAAGTAAGGACATTCTCCCAGTTGAAGGGACCGAACTTGAAGTCCTGATACAACTGAAGGGTAAGCAAACTTATGGCATCACCGCTCTGACGCACATGAACATCATTGTTCAAACGGTTATAATTTTCCCCTATCTGATAACTCAATCCGAAGTATGTGTAATTGGAAATCTCGTCGAAGGCAACACGCAGTTTGGTTTTGGTCTTTTCCCAACTGAGCATACCCTGAATGCGAGAATGGATGACCTTGGACAAGCCATCATTATCCCATAAATAATGACGGCTATGGTAATGGCGATAATAGAATGAAGGTGTGTTGCGATGGAAGAAGCCATTAGCCTGAAGAGTCACAGTATCTCCAAAGAGGTTGAAGTTCAAATCAGCCGAAGCATCCACCTTCAGATTTCCGGCATCCTCTCCTGTCATACCAAATTCAGCCAATGCACAATAATGCAATGTCCTACCCTGGAATTTACTCAACTGTCCACCTATATATATATTGTTCTCACTCCAAGAAGAGGTTCCAACTTTTTCAGGCAGGACATAACGGCGCATTTCGTGGGCGGCAAACAACTTCACGCCTGCCTTGGCCCACTTGTTGAAACCCTCAAGTAGCGACAGGGCGAAGGTATTACGCAATGCAAGATGGCGAGTCTTGTCATAGATGGAATCTCCTGTATACTTTTCATCCATCTCATAATCATTGGCATAATAAGACTCGGGGGTCTCATAGGCTTGATAAATACGGCTGTAATTGTTAAGCTCAACTGTATGGATGAAACTGGTCACTGGAACATACTCTTTCTTGGTCCACAAAGTATCTTCAGCCAACTGTTGCTGCGCTGCGAGCAGGCTGTCTGCCTGAGCTTTACTTGTAATCTGAAGCCGCTCTTGGGTTTGGGTCTTCAGCGTATCTGTCGGCTCGTTGCCTGCAATGCGGGCATTGTCAGGACGACCGGCAAACTTCTGCCCTTGCTTACGGTTTTTATCAAACTCCTCTTCATCAAAGTCTTCGTCGTCGCGCTCAGCCTTCTCACGGGCTTCACGTGCCTCCTGGTCTTTCTTGGCTGCCATGGCAAACTTCTTGGCCGCAATCTCATCTTCCGTCATTTTGACGGTACGATGGAAGCCAAGGCTGTAACGATGGGTAAAGAACAGATGCTGATTGTCATTACGGTTCCAATTTCGATTGAGCACAGTAGGAATATCTGGTGTGGCGAAGCTCTCGGGGAACAACTCAGGGTGAACGATGTAGTCGTCATTGGTGATACCACCATTTTCGGTCACTTTCTGGTGATTGGTCGACATCAGAAGATGCGCCTGATATTGGTCGCCAAGATAAGAACCATACATCGTATAGTTGAAATGTGACGTACTTTGGCTGGAATAATAACCACGGCCATAAATATAATCAAAATTGAAGCCGAAACCAAGGCGCTTACCAGCATTGACACCAAACTTAGCCGTAAAATGGTCCTCGCCTGTAAGTCGGTCACCACAGGTATTGAAGGTCAGGTTGGTAAACGGCGATAAGGTATTGGTGAAATGAAAATTGCTCACATCCGTGACGAAGAAATCGTATGGATTGGTAAAGATGAAGTTACCATCCAGACTGCGGTCAATGAATATGCGGTTGATACGCGGTGCTCCAAGAGTGCCGGTAGTATTGAACTCGCCTCTCAATCCTGTAGTAAAAATACTGTTCATAAACATATGAGACAGCGTATCGGGCGTAGTATGGACAATATCACCAAAACGCTTGTCAACCGTCCATACTTTTATACCCTTAGGAATTTCCTTATCAGAGCCAAGGCTATCGGGATTGACCTTACGCGGGTTGGAATTATCCAACATTACATCACGATTAATCTGATCAAATTGATTATTATCTATTTGCGCAGACAGTGATATGCTGACTGCGCAAAAAAGAGCTAAAACGAGCTTTTTCTTCATCTCTTAGCGAATAAGTCTGAGACTACATTCAACGAACTTAAATACACAAGCTGCCAGTATTACATAAATGCCGACATTGTGACTTGACAAAAAGTAGATTGCTACACCAACAATCGCAATAACCATAAAAAGGATATTCAGCACGTTACGTATCTTGAAAAGTCGCAACTGGCGTTTAGTCTTCAAATGGTTATTGTGATCGATATTATCATTAATGATCATAAATGTATCGGATTAATTAAACAGGTTGACAAATCCGTTGAAGATTTCATCCTTGCGATCAATCGTTTTGATTCTGAATTTGCCGTAAGGACGCACGACCTTTGTCTGCTTCTTGTTAAGTGCGTATTTATCGGCTATGATGTTATGGGCCGATTCGGTAAATCCTGTCGAGCGGTTGGGCTCATAGGTGTAAGAGATTCGCTCCAATCTCACATTAAGATGGGTGTCGGCACAATTTACAATCAATGTATAAGAAAACTCCGCCTTGTCACTCATCAATATGGTATTGGCAAACACCAACCACTCATACATCTTTGCGGCAATGGAGTGAGTGTTTGTATTGACAATAGCTATCTTGCTGCGCAACTGGGAATCATCTTTCTGATTCTCGTCTACGGTAAGATTGTTGACATATTCGAAAGCCTTATCATAGATTTCACTCGCGGTCTGACCAGGAACATCGAGGTTTAATTCAAAAACGACCTTGCCATCCACCAATGGCACCGCGCCCGCAAGATATTTCACCTCAGTATTTACATCGACTTCGGGCTTGACTTCCTGACGAACCGTTGGAGTAGGAGCAGAGATCGCCGACCATCCATTGACACTGCCATACTGAGCAGGCTTTTCCTGCTTGGGTGCGGGAGTCACACTTTCCTTCTTTACAGTTTTAGTCTGGTCAGATGTTACCACCACTTTCTGCTGTGGAGCTGAAGAAGATGACTCTGCATTCATCTTCTTGGCTTCGGCATTCAGTTTCTCAGCTTCTTCATTGAGCCGAGCCGCCTCTTCCTGAGCCTTTTTTATCTGAGCTTGAATCGCTGCTTGCTTCTCAGCTATCTCCTTTTCTTTGCGTTTTTTCTCTGCATCGGCCTTGGCCTTTTCTGCATCAGCCTTGGCCTTGGCTTGCTCAGCTGCCTGCTTGGCTTTTTGAGCATTGGCTTTAGCTGCCTCTACTGCCTTTTGAGCTTCTTCAAGTTGCTTTTGAGCCCGCTCCAACTGCTGTTCAGGCGTCAAGGGCTTAACATTCTGCGCAGGGCACAGCAAGGGGAAAAGAGCGATAATCGCAATCAGTATTTTCTTCATAATCTTAAGATTTACATATTTTTGTAAGACAAAAGTACAAAAAAGATATGTTTCCGTGAAACAAATGTATGTATTTAACTATATTTTTTACATCTTCAACATAAAAAGGACAGTATGGGGAACATCGACAGTAAAAGCCCACATGACGCTTTTTGACAGTTCTATACCTACTGCTATATCATTTTTCTTCCAATTCCTTCTGCAAGCGGATGACCTCGTCACGATACTGGGCGGCTTGAATGAAATCAAGCTGTTCTGCAGCCTCTTTCATGAGTGAAGTTGTGCGTTCTATACATTTTTCCAACTGCTCCTTGGTCATCTTTATGATAATTGGGTCCGCCGCAAATGCTGGCTCTTCCGATTCCACGTATGGTTTGTAGGTGATTGTCGGCCGCGTTGTCTGAGCCTTTTCCTTGGACAATGTCTGCTTGATTTCTTTCTTTATCTGTTGTGGTTTAATATTATGGTCCTCATTATATTTCATCTGTATAGAGCGCCGTCTTGAAGTTTCATCTATCGTGCGCTGCATACTCTCGGTGATATGGTCAGCATACATTATCACTTTGCCATTGACATTACGAGCGGCACGCCCTGCCGTCTGGGTAAGGGAGCGGTGGCTACGCAGAAATCCCTCCTTGTCGGCATCAAGTATGGCAACAAGTGAGACTTCTGGCAAATCCAGACCTTCACGCAGCAGATTGACGCCAACAAGCACGTCATAGACACCGGCACGCAAGTCGTTCATGATCTGCACACGATCGAGAGTAGCTACGTCGCTATGAATGTAGTTGGCACGCACATCATGATTCAGAAGATATTCGGTAAGTTCTTCTGCCATACGCTTGGTAAGGGTAGTGATGAGTACACGCTCATGACGATTGGTGCGCGTAAGGATTTCATCCAACAGGTCGTCTATCTGGTTCTCACTCGGCCGGACCTCAATTTCAGGGTCCAACAGCCCCGTGGGACGTATTATCTGCTCGACCACAACACCCTCCGACTCCATGAGTTCATAATCAGCAGGGGTAGCAGAGACATAAATGACCTGGTTGGTCATCTCTTGGAACTCCTCAAAACGCAACGGACGATTGTCGAAAGCTGCAGGAAGGCGGAAGCCATATTCAACCAGATTTTGTTTGCGCGCTCTGTCGCCTCCATACATTGCATTGATTTGAGGAACTGTCACATGACTTTCATCGATAACCATCAGATAGTCTGAAGGAAAGAAGTCAAGCAAGCAATAAGGTTTGTCGCCAGGTTGACGACCATCAAAATAGCGGGAATAGTTCTCAATTCCACTGCAATGACCCAGTTCCTTGATCATTTCCATATCATACTCGACACGTTCTTTGATACGCTGCGCTTTGATATCATCTCCAATTTGGGTGAAGAAATCAATCTGTTTGACCAAATCGTCCTGAATAGCCCTTACAGCGCCATCCACCTGCTCTTTGGATGTAACGAATATATTGGCTGGATATATCTGATAATCATCAAAGTCAGCCAGCCGATGAAGGTCTACACTGTCGAGTTCTTCGATGCTGTCAATTTCATCTCCCCACCAACTGATGCGAAGTATATTGTCACTATAGGCAATAGCCACATCAACCGTATCACCCTTTACCCTAAAGGAACCTCGCGCCAAATCAACATCATTTCTAATATATAGTGCATCCACCAACTGCCGCAAAAAGACATTGCGGTCCTTAACCTCGCCGCGCTTCACCGAAACAATGCTGTTGGTCATGGAAGCAGGTCCGCCCATACCATAGATACACGACACGGAAGACACCACCACCACGTCGCGCCTTCCTGAGAGCAATGCACTAACTGCACTCAGCCGAAGTTTGTCAATATCTTCGTTGATAGCCAAGTCTTTCTCGATATAAGTATCAATGGAGGGAAGATAGGCTTCGGGCTGATAATAATCATAATAAGAGACATAATATTCAACGGCATTATGAGGAAAGAAACCCTTCATCTCTTGATACAATTGAGCAGCAAGTGTCTTGTTATGGCTTAATATCAGGGTCGGCTTGTTCACATTATTGATAACATTGGCTATCGTGAAGGTCTTTCCCGATCCCGTCACCCCCAATAAAACCTGGGCTTTGTCACCGCGGACTATACCTTCAGTAAGTTGCTCTATCGCATGGGGCTGATCGCCCGTAGGAGCATAATCTGATACCAAATCATAATTCATAATTGCAAAATTAAATAAAAAATGTCACCACTATCTCTAATAATAGAGTTTTTTTCCTAAAAATTGTATTTTTTACTTTGCCCATAGAGGAAATAATTGTAATTTTGCATGACAATTTTTTGATTATGAACAAAATACATTTTGCTGCTATAATCGCAGCACTCCTTTTTACAGGATGCGCCAACGAATTCAACAAGGTCTACACGACCAACAATGTTCCATATAAGTACGAATATGCCAAAGAATGCTTTGCTAAAGGCAAGTGGACACGCACTACAACTTTGCTGACCGACTTGATAGTAGTACTCAAAGGAACTGAGAATGCGCAAGAAAGCCTTTATATGCTTGCGATGGCCCAATACAACAGTAAAGACTATGAAGGAGCGGCTGCCACTTTCAAGCGTTATTACTCGTCATACCCCAAAGGTGATTTTGCAGAGAATGCCGAGTTTTATATAGGTCAAAGCCTATACGAAAGCACACCTGAACCACGACTCGACCAGTCGGCAACAGTTTCAGCTATATCTTCTTTCCAGGAATACCTCGACCTGTATCCAGACGCCAAGCACAAAGCCAGCGCCCAGCAGCGCCTCTTTGAATTGCAGGACAAACTGGTTCGCAAAGAATTGTATAACGCCCAGCTTTATTATGACCTCGGTCCATATTTCGGAAATTGCGGTCCTGGTGAGAACAACTACGAGGCTTGCATTATTACGGCGCAAAACGCACTAAAAGATTATCCCTATAGCAAGCTCAGAGAAGAATTTGCCACTTTGCTCATGAAAAGCAAATATGAGTTGGCTCAGCAGAGCGTGGCATCAAAGCAACTTGAGCGTTATCAAGATGCAGAAGACGAATGCTATGGTTTCATCAATGAATACCCAGATTCAAAAGAGCGTGCCACTGCGGAGAAATACATTGCAAAGTGCAAGGAATACATCAAGGCACATATCAACGACGAAAACATCCCAACGTTCGACAGATAAAAAACAATGACTTATTAATATTTTTAATAATTAGAAATGGATTACAAGAAATCAAAAGCCCCGGTTAACACCGTAACTCGCAACATTATGGATCTTTGCGAAGAGACTGGCAACATCTACGAGAGCGTTGCTATCATCTCAAAGCGTTCAAATCAGATTGCTGCAGAAATCAAACAAGATTTGAATAAAAAGCTTCAAGAATTTGCTTCATATACAGACACACTGGAAGAGGTGTTTGAAAACAGAGAGCAGATAGAAATATCACGCTACTATGAAAAATTACCCAAGCCGACACTTCTCGCCACACAAGAGTTTGTTGACGGCAATATCTACTGGCGTGATCCATCACAAGAAAAGGAAGACGAATAATGCTACAACGCAAACAAACATTATTTCTGCTTCTCGCCATTATTGTCTCCGTCATCTGCTCTACCTTTCCCCTTGGCACTATCGAGCCCCAAGGTATGGGAACAGAAATGAGTATATATTCATTATTCGTAAAAGGAGATAATATCAGCTACTGTTCATGGCCCTTGTTCGCCATTATGCTATGCACATATCCCGTGGCAATTATGGCTATCGCCATGTACAAGACACGCAAGAAGCAGGCTAAGATGTGTATGGTTGCTGTGATCATTAATATAATATGGTATGCCTATTATGCTATGTCCATCCTAACCACATTCAGCAAAATGGGCACATTCCATATCAACATCACTGCGCTGCTTCCCGCTCTCGCTATAGGTTGCTACCTTTTGGCAAGAAAAGGAATTTTGGATGACGAAAGGCTTGTGCGTTCGGCAGACAGAATAAGATAAAAGACGATTTGAAATATAACCCAATCAAGGAGATTAAGTCACATTATTCTCCTTTTTTATTGCCACTAAGCGACAGCTAAATAGCCAATAAATTGATTAACCACACTCTTGCTACGACTCACAACGACACATACCAATAAACACAACTATGCCACAGAGCTGTCTTGAGCCACATTGCAAGCCCGTATCAAATGACACGTAGGCAAGCATCAAACATCACGTAGACACGTATCAAACACTACGTGAGCATGTCACAAAAGACAAGAAGGCAACTAACAACCAGCGCGCCTCCAAAAGTACCTATAATAACGACAACAACAGTCGGTATAAGAGGAAACATACACAATCTACCTCCGGATAGCATGTTTGCTCATGAATGGTCTACAACATCTTCAATCATTAGCATATTCATAAAGCCTTCACTCTATAACCCAACAATCAACGAAAAAACGGATTAGCAACCCCAAACCGACCAACTATATTCACCACGCATAACAAGAATACGCTAACAATCCGTCTGAAACTTAGGGACAAAAAAAGAGCTGTAAGCAACTTGTCTTACAGCTCTATCCATATTGTTATCGTAATTATCCGATATTAGTCCTTGAAGTAAGCTTTAACATCCTCATTAGGAACCATGCGCTCATCAAAAACGTAAGCACCAGTCTTGGGGCTCTTAACCATCTTGATTACCTTGGTATATGCACGTCCGTCAGTTGAACCTTCGTGCAAGGTAGCTACCGCTTTTTTTGCCATTGCTTAAATCTCCTATTACTTAATCTCCTTATGAAGAGTCATCTTCTTCAGGATGGGATTATACTTCTTCAACTCAAGGCGCTCAGGAGTATTCTTACGGTTCTTGGTAGTCACGTAACGGCTTGTTCCTGGCAGACCACTGTTCTTCATCTCGGTGCATTCGAGAATGACTTGAACTCTGTTACCTTTAGCTTTCTTTGCCATTTGTTATATCTCCTAACCTTAAAATTAATCTACATTGTTACCCTCGGCGATTACCTTGATATCTTTCCAGTCGCAGTAACCATTCTGTACAGCCATCTTAAGAGCGGCGTCAAGTCCAACCTTATTGATAAGGCGCAGACCAGCGGCACTAATCTTCAGGCTAATCCAGCAATTCTCCTCTACATAGAAGAACTTCTTGCTGAAAAGGTTAACGTCAAAGCTGCGCTTTGTGCGATGCTTTGAGTGAGACACATTGCAACCTAACTGTGCCTTCTTACCTGTGATTTGACAAATCTTAGACATTTCTATCCTTAATTTTTGATTCTTAATTAGATACTTATTCCAAACAGGGTGCAAAATTACAATTTTTTTCGGAATAAACAAAATAAATCCCTAAACTTTTTCAAAATTAAGGTTTTTTATTGTTTTTGCATCCACGATGGTGATACTCATAGACATGGGCTTACTTTACCTCTTCGGCATCCGCATCATCAACGATGGGGTTCTTCTCCTTATAATAGTCGAGGAAAAGACGCAAAGCAATATTGGTTGCCTTGGCTATATTAATGTCACGACCATTATCCTCTTCTATCTTGAGCGTACGCACATCGTCTTTAGAACCATATCCAATCCAAATTGTACCTACAGGTATCTGTGAAGTGCCGCCACCAGGACCAGCGATACCAGTAGCAGCGATAGCATAATCACACTCCAAGGCATCGCAAGCCCCTTTGACCATAGCTTCTGCCACTCCTTGACACACAGCTGTCTGTTCTTCTATCAATTTGGAATCGACATGAAGCAGACGTTCCTTGACGTCATTGCTGTATGAAACGATACCACCTTTGAAATAATTACTGGCACCAGGTACCGCTATAATCACTTGGGCAATACGACCACCTGTACAACTCTCGGCGGTTCCCAGTGTCTTTCCTCCAGCATAGAGATACTGCAGTATTTCCTTGCTGAGTATTTTGCTTTCTAATTCCACTATATATTATATTTATGGGTTGATAATCAATACTTACTCAAACGTCACTTTACTGAAAGCCGGCAGAGATATATCGGCAAAATCATGGTCACGATATTTGAAGGTGCCGACACAGGCAATCATAGCAGCATTGTCGGTGGTATAACTGAACCGAGGAATATAGATGGTCCAACCAAAACGACGGGCATGTTCCTCAAAAGCATTGCGAAGACCGGTATTGGCAGAAACGCCGCCAGCAACAGCCACATGGGTTATGCCTGTCTGCCGTACAGCCTTGCGCAGTTTGATCATCAGTATATCTACGATTGTAGCTTCGAGACTGGCGGCAATATCCTCTTTATGATTTTCCACAAAGTCGGGCTCATCTTCTATCCATTTACGCAGATTATATAAGAACGATGTTTTCAGACCTGAGAAACTATAGTCCAGCCCAGGGATATGAGGTTCGGAGAACTGATATGCCTTGGGATTGCCTTGGCGTGCGAGACGGTCGATTATAGGCCCTCCAGGATAACCCAGACCCATAACCTTTGAGCATTTGTCTATGGCCTCTCCAGCAGCATCATCGATAGTTTGCCCCAATACCTCCATATCATTGTAGGCACGGACAAGTACAATCTGAGAGTTACCACCTGACACCAACAGACAAAGGAATGGCAGCGGCGGACAGGAGGTATCATCATCGCTCTCCTTGATAAAATGAGCCATAACATGTCCCTGGAGATGGTTGACATCTATCAGAGGTATATCCAAAGCACGTGACAATCCCTTTGCGAAGTTGACACCTACCAACAATGACCCCATCAATCCTGGGCCACGGGTAAACGCGATGGCTGACAGTTGTTCCTTGGTAATACCAGCACGGTGAAGAGCTTGGTCCACAACCGGGACTATATTCTGTTGATGGGCACGCGAAGCCAACTCAGGAACCACGCCTCCATAAGCTCGATGCACCTCTTGCGAAGCGGTGACATTGCTCAGCAACACTCCGTTGCGCAACACAGCTGCCGAGGTATCATCACACGAAGACTCTATACCTAATATATATATATCGCTCATATCATGCAGATTTAATAAGTAAGTATCTCGACGCCATTCTCTGTCATTACGAATGTATGCTCCCATTGTGCAGAGGGCAGTTCGTCACCAGTAATAACTTCCCACTCATAAGGATCATCCGCATCTATAAACACCTCATAGGTTCCCATATTTATCATGGGCTCGATGGTAAACACCATGCCAGGCACAATCAACATACCCTGACCGCGATGGCCATAATGCACTACCTCGGGCTCCTCATGGAACTTCAGGCCCACACCGTGTCCACACAAGTCGCGCACCACGCTATAGCCATTTTTCTCGGCATGACGCTGCACTGCATGGCCTATATCCCCGACAAAGCAATAAGGCTTGGCAGCCTCCATACCTACCTCGAGACACTCACGGGCAACACGCACGAGACGTTCCTTTTCAGGCGTAGTCTTACCGATAACAAACATACGTGAAGCATCGGCATAATAGCCATCCACAATAGTTGTCATATCGACATTGACAATATCACCCTCTTCCAGGACATCTTCTTCCTTAGGGATACCATGACACACAACCTCATTGATTGAAGTACATACGCTCTTGGGATAACCCTCATAGCCCAGACAGGCTGGGATGGCATTGTGGTCCTTGCAATACTGCATACAGATATCGTCAATTTCCTGCGTATTCATACCTGCATGTATCTGGCGGGCCACTTCGTCAAGACAGCCCGTATTGACCACACCGCTACGGCGTATGCCCTCTATCTGTTCGGGAGTCTTAATCAAATCGCGGGTTGGCACCAGCTTTCCTTTCTGCTCCCAATACATTACCTTTTTATCAAGTTCAGTAGGCTCCTGTCCAGACAGACAGTGCCAACGTCTTTTCTTATGAAACATATCCTATGTTATTAAATCACTGCAAAATTACTTCAAAATCAAGAAACTGCCAAAGATAAGGCTATTTTTTATCACTGTGACTGTCGAACAATGACAACTTCTGCCGCCGTGCATCGCCTATAGACAAGAGTTTCTGCTGCTCATCGTGATAACTCTTCCGAAGTTCATCATAGCGATGGTCCAGCTCCGCCTTATACGCCTCACGCTCTTCACGATTAAGCAGACGCGCAGCTGCGAGCGAGTTTTGCGATGCATCCTTCATCCACACCACCGGACCGTCATAGACCGGAGCCACCTTGAGGGCAACATGCATCTCTGAGGTGGTAGCACCGCCTATCATTATAGGTATATCCAAGTGCGCCCGTTCCATCTCGTGGGCCACACAGACCATCTCTTCCAATGACGGCGTGATAAGTCCCGACAGGCCAATGATATCTGCCTTGAGTTCGATAGCCTTGCTCACTATCTGGTCGGCAGGCACCATCACACCGAGGTCGATTACTTCGTAATTGTTGCACGCCATCACCACGCCAACAATATTCTTGCCGATATCGTGTACATCTCCCTTGACAGTAGCCAAGATTACCCGCCCTGCCGATGTCTGGTTCTCGTCACGTTCCGCCTCGATATGCGGTTGGAGTATAGACACAGCCTGTTTCATTGTACGTGCCGTCTTCACGACCTGTGGCAGAAACATCTTGCCTTCACCGAACAACCTGCCTACCTCCGACATTCCATCCATCAGCGGCCCCTCTATTATCTGCACAGCCCGTGGATATTTCTCAAGGGCTTCTGCCAAATCTTCAGCCAGATAATCGCCTATGCCCTTGCGCAGTGCATATTGCAGACGGTCTTCCAGCTGTTCCTTTCGCCAAGCCTCTTGCTGCACATTGGCTGACGGCAAAGCGCCACCGGCCTTGAGAGCATCCTGCTCCTGCTTCAGACGGGCAGCCAGTTCAATGAGGTCTTCCGCAGCTCCCTTGCGGCGGCAGAGCACTACATCTTCTATAATACGCAGATGGTCTTCGGGGATATCCTGATAAGTGACACGCGTAGAGGGATTGACAATACCAAAATCCATACCAGCCTGAATGGCATGATAGAGGAAGACGGCATGCATAGCTTCACGGATATAGTTGTTGCCACGAAAGGAGAAACTCAGATTGCTCACTCCGCCACTTACGTGGGCTCCGGGCAGATTTTCCTTTATCCATCGGGTAGCGCGGATGAAGTCCAGAGCATATCGGTCGTGCTCTTCCAGTCCCGTAGCTATCGAGAGTATGTTGGGGTCAAAGATGATATCACACGCATTCATGCCCACCTGCTCCGTCAGAATGTGATAAGCGCGCTGAGCTATCTCGATACGTCGCTCATAGGTAGTAGCCTGGCCCTCTTCGTCGAAGCACATGACTACCACGGCTGCACCGAAGCGCTTGACATCCTTGGCGTGGCTGACAAACACATCCTCTCCTTCCTTCAGCGAGATGGAATTGACCACCGACTTTCCCTGACAACACTTGAGGCCAGCAAGGATGACATTCCATTTCGACGAGTCAATCATCACCGGAACGCGTGCCACGTCGGGTTCCGATGCCAATAGCCGCAGGAAATGGCTCATCTCGGCTTCAGCATCAAGGAGGGCATCATCCATATTGACGTCTACCACCATAGCACCGTCACTTACCTGGTGGCGGGCTATCGTGAGCGCCTCTTCGTAGTTCTTCTCCTTGACAAGTCTGAGAAACTTGCGAGAGCCAGCCACATTGCAGCGTTCGCCGACATTGACAAACATACCCTGCCGAACCTCCAGCGGCTCCAGGCCACTCAGTTGCAGATATTCACTTCTATCGCAGGGGACATAGGGCTGCTTGCCACGAGCAAGTTCCACATAGCGGGCGATAAAATGGTCATCAGTACCACAGCAGCCACCGACGATATTGAGTATGCCTTCATCTATCAAAGCGCCTATCTTGGGAGCCATAGTGTCGGCAGTCTCGTCGTATAGTCCCATAGAGTTGGGCAAACCAGCATTGGGGTAAGCAGATATATAATAAGGTGACTTGCGGGCGAGCTCCTCCAGATACGGTTTCATTTGAGATGGACCAAACGAGCAGTTCAGTCCGACTGAAAATACCGGATACGAACTGATGCTCGCCAAGAAGGCATCGAGCGTCTGTCCGCTCAGCGTGCGACCAGCCAGGTCGCTCACCGTCACACTCAGCATGATGGGCAGTTCTATGCCACGGCGCTCCATCACGCTCACCGCAGCATCCATGGCCGCCTTGGCATTGAGGGTGTCAAATATTGTCTCTATCAGAAACGCGTCTACCCCACCCTCAGCCAAGGCATCGACTTGCTCCATATAGGCGTCAAGCAGTGTGTCATAGTCAAGGTCACGTGCAGCAGGGTCAGCCACATCCGGCGACATCGAGCACGTGCGGTTGGTGGGACCTATCGAGCCCAGTACAAACCGAGGGTGCTCTGCCGTTGCATAGCGGTCGGCCATCTCACGGGCAAGCCGGGCACCGGCCAACGCCATCTCACCCGACAGATGCTCCAAGTGGTAATCGGCCTGGGATATACGCTGCGAAGAGAACGTATTGGTTTCTATCATGTCTGCACCAGCCTCAAGATAGCGCCGGTGAATATCCTGCACGATATCTGGACGGGTAAGACACAGCATATCATTGTTGCCTACATACAGTACATCATCGCGCAAGTCCAACCTTCCGCGGAAGTCGCCTTCCGAGAGACCGTAGCCTTGTATCATCGTGCCGATGGCACCATCGAGTATCAGTATGCGTTGCTTGACAAGTTGTCTTATATCCATAAACAATCTGACAGGAATACGCCTCGGCCTACTCCTGTCTCAAATAAAATCAATTAGAAATGTTTTCTTACACGGTCCATCTCCCGACGGTCTTCCTTTTCCTTGAGAGTCTGGCGTTTGTCAAACTCTTTCTTACCTCGGGCAAGGGCGATATCCATCTTGGCTCTACCGTGCTCGTCGATGAAAATCAAAATAGGGACGATGGTAAAACCCACATCCTTGGCAGCGGCCTCGAGATGACGTATCTCGCGCTTCTTGAGCAGAAGTTTGCGGTCACCCTTAGCCTCGTGATTGGAAAAAGAGCCATAGAAATAAGGGCTGATGTTCATACCCTTGACCCATATTTCCCCACGGTCTATCACACAGTAGCTATCGACAAGCGAAGCCTTGCCGGCACGTATAGACTTAATCTCCGTACCGGTGAGTACCATGCCTGCCGTATAGGTATCAACGAAGAAATACTCAAACGAGGCTTTCTTGTTGCGTATCTGCACAGGGCTCTTCTTGCGTATATCCTGTTCTTGTTTGTTCATTTTTTCATTCTCCTTTCTTACTCGTTACCGCCATCTGTCAAGCCTCTATCTCGCAGAAACGGTCCAGATGCTCATCCACATAGTGGGCTATGGCAGAAGTGAATCCCTCTTCGCCCTCAACAAACTTGTCATCAAGGTCGTCAAACTCGGGGAAGCGCTCAAACATGGCCATAAACTCGTCGTCGTCACACTCACGCTCTATCTCTTCATGATACTTGGAATAGAGTTTGTGCGCACGGCGTATAAGACTGCACAGTTCAGGCAACCCCCAACCACGCACAGCCTTGTCAAACGGATTGTGGAAGATAAAGTGTCCCCAACCGTTGTGGATAAGCTGGACAAAGCCACCATCCATCATTTCTTCGCGCATGGCAATATATGCCAGCAGCGTAATCTGGTCGGCATTGAGCATCCCCATTGTCTCGGCTGTAAGTTCTCCACCGATAGCCTCATAGGTGGCATCCACTATTACCTGCACAAACTCATCCATGCCTTCGCCGGCAGCTTTGGCCAGAGCGGCGTCTTTGACTTTTACTATCATAATGATGCAAAATTAGACAAAAAAAACGGAAAAAGAATATGTAAGGTACAAGAAAATAGTGTTTGCCCTTGAGATTTGACTTGCGGCGGTCATGTTTGCCAACTCAGAATGACAAAACGGCAGCATTTGCCATTGAGGTATCTAAAAAATCATGAGGCAGAACAAAAAACCCTCATCATTATTAGGTAGTTTGTTTAGTTTTTTATAACTTTGCGCTTGAAAAAGGGGATGCCCGTGACCAACGTATCGCCCTTGACAAGCGTGAATAAGTAACAGTACTTTATATTTATTTTTGAACAACATGATTTATTCAAAGGAAGTTGACAACATGTGCGTTGTCGCCAAAGGCCCGAACCACGGACCAGCTCCAATCCCCGAAGAGGGAAAATGGATTCAAGCCAAAGAGATTAAGGATATCTCAGGTTACACTCACGGTGTGGGATGGTGTGCTCCTCAGCAGGGTGCTTGCAAGCTGTCTCTGAACATCAAGGAAGGCGTTATCCAGGAATGTCTCGTTGAGACCATCGGCTGTACTGGTATGACCCACTCAGCTGCTATGGCTTCTGAGATTCTGCCTGGCAAGACCATCCTCGAGGCTCTGAACACTGACCTCGTTTGTGATGCCATCAACACAGCTATGCGTGAGCTCTTCCTCCAGATTGTCTATGGCCGCAGCCAGAGCGCCTTCTCTGAGGGTGGTCTCGTTATCGGTGCCGGTCTCGAGGACCTGGGCAAGGGTCTGCGCTCACAGACTGGTACTCTCTATGGTACCGTTGCCAAGGGTACTCGCTATCTTGAGCTCACCGAGGGTTACATCACCAAGATGTTCCTTGACAAGGACAGCCAGGTATGCGGTTACGAATATGTACACCTCGGCAAGATGATGGAAGCCATCAAGGACGGTATGGACGCCAACGAGGCTGTGAAGAAGTTCACTGGCCGCTACGGTCGTACAACTGCTGAGCAGGGTGTTGTTAAATCAATTGATCCACGTAAAGAATAAGGAGATACACAACTATGATTAGAAAAGTAAGTTATGAAAGCCAGGAGCGCCGCGAGAAGCAGGTGCTGGCTGCTCTGAATGCAAATGGTATCAGTAGCGTAGAAGAGGCTAATCAGATCTGCGAAGAGGCTGGTGTTGATCCTTATCTGATGTGCGAAGAGACTCAGCGTATCTGCTTCGAGAATGCTAAGTGGGCATACGTTTGTGGTGCCGCTATCGCCATCAAGAAGGGTGTTAAGACAGCTGCTGATGCAGCCGAGGCCATCGGTATCGGTCTGCAGAGCTTCTGCATCCCCGGTTCTGTAGCTGATGACCGCAAGGTAGGTCTCGGCCATGGCAACCTCGCCGCCCGTCTGCTCCGTGAGGAGACACAGTGCTTCGCTTTCTTGGCTGGCCACGAGTCTTTCGCTGCTGCCGAGGGTGCGATCAAGATTGCCGAGATGGCCAACAAGGTTCGCAAGAATCCTCTCCGCGTCATCCTCAACGGTCTTGGCAAAGACGCTGCCCAGATTATCAGCCGTATCAACGGTTTCACATACGTACAGACCAAGTTTGACTACTACAGTGGCAAGCTCGAGGTTGTAAAGCGCATTCCTTACAGCGACGGTCCTCGTGCCAAGGTTAACTGCTATGGTGCTGACGATGTACGCGAGGGTGTTGCTATCAACTGGAGCGAGGATGTAGACGTTTCAATCACTGGTAACTCTACCAACCCCACACGCTTCCAGCACCCCGTAGCCGGAACTTACAAGAAGGAGCGCGTGCTCGCTGGCAAGCCTTACTTCTCTGTAGCTTCAGGTGGTGGTACCGGCCGTACACTGCACCCAGACAACATGGCTGCAGGTCCCGCTTCTTACGGTATGACTGATACTCTCGGCCGTATGCACTCTGACGCTCAGTTCGCAGGTTCTTCTTCAGTTCCTGCTCACGTAGAGATGATGGGCTTCTTGGGTATTGGTAACAACCCAATGGTAGGTGCAACAGTGGCTATCGCTGTAGCTATCGACCTGGCTCTCAACAAGAAGTAATTCACGAGCGACACATTTTTCAAACATAAGTTTATCCCTGTGACTTCTATGTCACAGGGATTTTTTTGTACCCTTGTCATCACAAGAATCCCCATTGGAACACATATTCGCCTCGACGATGTACGCAAAGTGGGGTTGGTAACAGTCGGACTCAATGATGAAGAAAGTATATGTGTAAACACATCATTTTGCGCTATAGACAAAGCAGTAGCCTTGATGCCGTAAAGGGTACGATATCTACTGATAGCGCTGGAGATGGCGTTAAGGATGAAGGCGGAGCGGGAAATGCGGAATTAAAAGTTTGAGTTATACGTTGCTGAGTTTGATTTGACAAATTCGCAGTTTGAAATCAACTTTGGGCTAAACACCTTTAGGTTGTCGGGGAAGAACTGCAAAATGTTGCGGAAGAACAACCTATTATCGGGGAAGAACATTTGACTATCGGGGAAGAGCAGCAGACTGTCCTGGAAGTGGAGATGACTGGTTTGGAAGGGCAACAGACTGACGGGGACGAGCAGTTGACTGACGGGGACGAGCAGCTGACTGATAGGGACGAGCAGCTGACTGATTTGGAAGTGCAGTAGATTGTCGGGAAAGTCCAGCTGACTACCAGGGAACACGGGCAAGGCAATGGTGTCTGGCGGCTACACTAAGGATTGCTGCCGTCTGATAAAGATATGGACGAATTACTTCTTCTGCGTATTCGGCAGGAAGCCGGCAATGACTCCTAACAAGGGAAGGAACGCGCTGACCTGGAAGATAAACTCGATGCTGGTCCTGTCGGCAAGCCAACCGAAGAACGCGGAGCCGAGACCGCCCAAACCGAACATAAGTCCGAAGAAGATGCCGGCTATAAGTCCCACCTTATCGGGCATAAGGTCTGTGGCATAGACCACAATCGACGAGAAAGCCGACGCGATGATGAGGCCAGAGAGAAATGTGCAGACGATGGTCCAAGGTAGACTGGCATAAGGCATGGCTATCGCGAAAGGAGCAGCTCCGAGGATGGAGAACCATATCACATACTTGCGGCCATACCTATCGCCAAAGACGCCACCTGCCAAGGTGCCGATGGCAAAGGCCAACAGGAATACAAACAAGCATATCTGCGACGCCTGTACACTGATACCAAACTTGTCGATAAGAAAAAAGGTGAAATAGCTCGTGATACACGACGTATAGAAATACTTGGAGAATACAAGCAGAATGAGTATCGCCAGGGCACGGTACTTGGCTCCACGGGAGATGTGGTCGTTCAATGCCGGAGTGGGCAGATGATGGTGCTGGGCATAGACCAGGCGCGCCTTATACCAAGCTCCCAAACGCATCATAATCAATGCGGCGAGCAGTGCTGCAAGGGCGAACCAGGATATGGCATACTGGCCGAAAGGCAAGATGATGACAGCAGCCAGCAAGGGGCCGAGGGCGGAACCTCCGTTGCCTCCAACCTGGAATATAGACTGTGCCAGGCTTTTCTTTCCTCCCGATGCCAACTGCGCTACGCGTGATGCCGTGGGGTGAAAGATTGAAGAACCAAAGCCGACCACACTCACAGCCAAAAGAATGAGCAGATAATTCTCGGCAAAAGCCAACAGCAGAAGTCCTATCAACGTAAAGCACATGCCCACGGACAAAGCATAGGGGCGTGGATGCCTGTCGGCATAGAGTCCGGTAAATGGTTGCAGGATGGAAGACGTCATCTGAAAGACCAGAGTGATAATGCCTATCTGCGCAAACGAGAAGTCAAACTTGTCTTTGATGATGGGATAGATAGACGGGATAATCGACTGAATCATATCGTTGAGGAAATGGGATATGCCACAAATCACCAACATGGAATAGACCGTACTCTCGGTCATGGTGGGATGTCCTTTGATTATGCTACCTATAGATTTCATCATCATTAGTCTTAATACCTATTATATATAGTAACCGCCTGCCGATATGGCAGGCGAATATGGCACGCGGGCTCACCGCAACAGTAGCAGAGGGGCTGAGCACGCCGAAGAAAGCATCATCAGAAGGAATAGGCGAAGCCCAAAGAGGCGTACTCCTTCAACTGATAATAGCCATGACGGTCACTACGCTTGGTTCCGTCGTCAAAACGGGGATAAACGAATATGTTGCTGGATATATACTTGTTGAACTGGAAGGTAAACGTATTCTCCCACTCAAGCTCGGCACGCTCGTAGGTGGTATAACCATAGAGACGGGTCTTCCAACGTATGTTGTCGGCAAACTTCCACAACAAATCGACCGTAAACTGCGAACCAAAGTTGTGCAGCTGGTGCTTGCCTTCGTCCAAACCATAACGAGAGGCAAGCTCAAGACGGTTGACATAACGGAAATTGTAAGCCAGAGGAGCCAAGTGGATGGAACCGGTAAGCCTATCCTTCAAGCACTTGACGTTGTAGTCCATACCGACAGAGAGGTTGACATTCAACGGGCCCAAGAAGTCGGTGGTAACGACATTGGAGTTACTGTTCCACTGTCTGACGAACTGGGTAGCGGCTATCATCTGGATGGTATAATACCAGCTTCTGGATGCCTGCAATCCCAACTTGCTCGTCAGACGCAGCAAGTTTTCGCTTACTCGCATGGTGTGCAACGTATCCTGCCTGGAGGTCTGGAATCCCAACTTCATCTCAAGTTTGTTGTCCCATCTCACCTTCTGCTTGTTGTTGTAATTGGCATTGAGGGTTATCGAACCTACCATCGAGTAGTTGCTTTCACCACCTTTGTACCAGTTGGAAGAAATGTAATTCTGCAGGAACTGGAGATAATAGTCGCCGGAGTATGTCCAGAAGTTGGGTTTCAGCACCACAATATCCAAGGGAGCCACAACTGTCTCCTGGGGCTTGGGGGCTACCTTCTCAACGATTTCAGGAGCATGGTCGACATGTATTGCCTCGGCCTTACGTATGTCTCCAGCACGCTCCAACTGGCTCTGCGTAGAGCGCACGAGGTCGGGACGCCCGAGATAGAGCGCCAGCAGACTCTCGTCGATAAGGTTGGCATCGCGGTCGATATCAAAGAAGTTGTGGGACACGCCTTTATAAAACGTGGTCGGCATAAAGAGCAACTTGTACTCGATCCCCAGTTTGGGCAGTGCCGGCACAGTCATGGTTGGCACAAACTCTTCGAGATGGGCAGAGTCCTGGTGGACGCGGAAATGCAACAGCGAATCCATATAGAGAGTCACCATATCCGGCTGGGCTTGTGCGGCATGTCGGCGCGATGACGACAGCGATTGCGAATGTCGTGACTGGGCCGACACGGACGTAACATCACACAGCAAACCTAAAAGGATAATGGCAATAAACTTAATTCTCATAATTGTATAGTGGCTATTTGTGCTTGCAAAGTTACTGCATGCTGTGAAAAATACAAAATAAATCTCAATGAATTTTTGTTTTAGAAGTCTGCGAAAGCAAAAGTCGTGAACAAAAGGGAAAAAGCGTGGAACAAAATAACACCTTTTCTTTGCAGAGTTCACCAAATTATTGTAATTTTGCAACTTGAACAAATATTAAATTATCACAATCGTGGCAGACACAAAGTATATTTTTGTAACAGGCGGTGTGGTTTCTTCATTAGGCAAAGGAATCATCTCATCGTCTATCGGCAAATTGTTGCAGGCCAGAGGCTACAACATCACCATCCAGAAGTTTGACCCCTACATCAACATTGACCCGGGTACACTGAATCCTTATGAGCACGGAGAGTGCTATGTGACGGCCGACGGTATGGAGACCGACCTCGACTTGGGACACTATGAGCGCTTCACTGGCATCCAGACCACGAAAGCCAACTCAATGACCACAGGACGTATATATAAAAGTGTAATAGACAAAGAGCGTCGTGGCGACTATCTGGGCAAGACTATCCAGGTGGTGCCTCACATCACCGACGAAATCAAGCGAAACATCAAGATGCTTGGCCAGCGCTACCACTATGACTTTGTCATCACTGAGATAGGTGGTACAATCGGCGATATCGAAAGCGCGCCCTTCATGGAGGCTATCCGCCAGATGAAATGGGAATTGGGCAAGAAGGCTGTCAATGTGCATCTCACCTACGTGCCCTACCTCAAGGCTGCGGGCGAACTGAAGACCAAGCCCACACAGCATAGCGTGAAGGAACTGCAAAGCGTGGGAATCCAGCCTGATGTGCTCGTCCTCCGCACCGAAAAGTATCTCGACGAGGGTTTAAGAAAGAAGGTTGCCGCTTTCTGTAACGTCGACTTCGACTGTGTCATCCAGAGCGAAGACCTCTCAAGCATCTACGAGGCTCCTGTATATATGCAGGACCAAGGTCTGGACACCGCCATCCTGCGCAAGGTGGAAGAGCCCATTGGCGAGAAGCCATCACTGGGTCCCTGGCGCCAGTTCCTTGAGCGTCGCGCCAAAGCTACCGAGACTGTCAACATCGGTCTGGTGGGCAAGTATGACCTGCAGGACGCCTACAAGAGTATTCGCGAGAGTCTCTCACAGGCTGGCACCTATAACGACTACAAGGTAAACATCAACTACATCAACTCCGAAAAGATTACGGAAGACAACGTGGCCGACCTGCTGAAAGGCCAGGACGGTATCATGATTTGTCCCGGTTTCGGCCAGCGTGGCATTGAGGGCAAACTGATTGCCGCTCATTATACCCGCACCCATGACATCCCCACCTTTGGTATCTGTCTGGGTATGCAGATGATGGTTATCGAGTTTGCCCGCAACGTGCTGGGCTATGCCGACGCCAACAGCCGCGAAATGGACGAGAAGACAACCCACAACGTGATAGACATCATGGAAGAGCAGAAGAACATCACCAATATGGGAGGTACTATGCGTCTGGGTCTGTATGAGTGTATACTTAAACAAGGTTCGCGTACATTTGATATATATAAGAAGGAGAATATCCGCGAGCGCCACCGTCACCGCTACGAGTTCAACAACCAGTATCTTACTGAATATGAACGCGCTGGCATGATGTGTGTAGGACGCAACCCCGAAAGCGACCTTGTAGAGGTGGTAGAGATACCTGGACTGAAGTGGTACATTGGTACCCAGTATCACCCAGAGTATCAAAGCACAGTGCTGAAGCCACATCCACTCTTCGTAGATTTCGTTAAACACGCAATAAAGAACAAGAAATAAGACATGGACAAAAATACAATTACCGGCATTGTGCTCATAGCGCTGCTGTTTATCGGGTTTACCTGGTGGAGCCAGCCCTCTGAAGAAGAGATTAAGGCTCAGCAGGAACAGCTCGCCCAACAGGAAGCCGCCAAGGACAAGGCTGCCAAAGCCGAGAAAGATGCCGTAAAAGCTCAACGCGAACGCGCGTTGCAGCAGACCCTCGAAGACAGTACTGCACTGTTTCATAACGCCCTCAAAGGTACTGCGCAAAACGTGGTACTTAAGAACAAGCATGTAGAACTGACCTTCAACACCAAGGGGGCAACGGTAGAAAAAGCCGTGATTAAGGGTTACAAGGACAACATCAAGGAGAAGAACGACGTGGTGCTGTTTGACAAGAACGAACAGTCACTCAATTATACCTTGGTGGCCAAGGAGACCAACATCTCTACCCAGGACCTGTATTTCAACGTATCGGCACTCACCGACTCTACCGTCGTGTTCACCGCCGAAGCTGCCGCCGGCAAGAACATCGTGCTGAGCTATCTGCTCGGCAAGGACTATATGCTCCACATGCGTCTGAGCGTAGAAGGCATGGCCGGACTCTTCGCTCCCAACACCTCCACAATGGATATCAACTGGCAGGAGAAATGCCGTCAGCAGGAGAAGGGCTTCAACTTTGAAAACAGATACGCTACCCTGACCTACCACGAAAGCGAAGGTGGCACCGATTATCTGAGCGAGACATCAGAAAAAATCGACAAGCCCATTGAAGAACGTATAGACTGGGTTGCCTTCAAGAACCAGTTCTTCTCGGCTGTGATGATTGCCAAAAACGATTTCCAGCCCAACGCTCTTATGACCTCCATCCCTTATGACAAAAAGTCTGGCGATGGCTATCTGAAGAGCTATCAGGCCAAGATGAAGTCGTTCTTTGACCCAACAGGCAAGCAGCCATCAGAGTTTGAGTTCTATTATGGCCCGAATGACTTCCGTCTCTTGCAGAATGTAGAGGAGCAAAGCACCTTCGGCAAGGACCTCGAGCTCCAGCGTCTGGTTTACCTTGGCTGGCCTCTCTTCCGCATCATCAACCGCTGGTTCACCATTTATGTTTTCGACTGGCTGTCCAAGCTCTTCCCCATGGGAGTGGTACTCATTCTCATCACACTGTTACTGAAGGTAATCACCTTCCCAATGGTAAAAAAGAGCTACATGAGCAGCGCCAAGATGCGTGTACTCAAACCGAAACTCGAAGCTGCCACCGCCAAATTTGACAAGCCCGAAGACCAGATGCAGAAGCAGCAAGCTATGATGGCAGAGTATGCCAAATATGGCGTAAGTCCATTGTCGGGCTGTCTGCCTATGCTCATACAGATGCCAATCTGGATTGCCATGTTCAACTTCGTGCCCAACGCCATTCAGCTGCGTGGTCAGAGTTTCCTGTGGATGAGTGACCTTTCAACCTATGACCCCATCTTCGAATGGGGCACCAATCTGCCCATCATAGGTGACCACCTCTCGCTCACCTGTATACTTTTCTGCGTAGCCAACCTGCTCTACTCGTGGATGACTATGCGTCAGCAGCGCGACCAGATGGTAGGCCAGCAAGCCGAACAGATGAAGGTGATGCAGTGGATGATGTTCCTCATGCCTGTCATGTTCTTCTTCATCTTCAACGACTACTCGTCGGGTCTTAACTTCTACTATTTTGTCAGCCTCTTCTTCTCGGCTGCCATCATGTGGACCCTCCGCAAGACCACCAATGATGAGAAACTGCTTGCTATCCTTGAAGCAAGCTACAAGGAGAACCAAAACAACCCTCAGAAGATGAAAGGTCTGGCTGCACGCCTGCAGGCTATGCAGGAACAGCAGGCCGAGCTGCAGAAACAGAGAGAAGAGCTGGCTCGTAAAAGAAAAAAGTATTAACTATGATGATAGCCAAAACTATAGCATTAGTTGCCGCCCTGTGGATGGGCGGCAATTTTGCAAACGCACAGACCATGATTGGTAAAAGTGACATCAAACTCAGTTCAGACCTCATGACTGCCGAAGCCTTATGGGCAATGGGACGCATAGGTGGAGCTCAGGTTTCGCCCAATGGCAAGCAAGTGGTATACCAGGTAGGTTACTACAGCGTAGAAAAGAACAAAGGGCAGCAGACCTTGCATGTAATGAACGTGGACGGCACTGCCAAGCGTATGCTCACCACTGGCGCCAAGAGCGAGAGCGACGCCGCCTGGATAGAAGGCGGAAGCAAGATTGCCTACCTTTCTGGTGGCCAGCTGTGGAAAATGAATCCTGATGGCACAGACCGCAAGCAACTCACTCACTCGGCTTTGGATATCGAGGGATTCAGTTTCTCGCCCGACGGAAACAAGGTAATTCTTATCAAGTCAATTCCCTATAATGACATCATCAAGAAGAATCCTTCTGACTTGCCCAAGGCTACCGGCCGTGTCATCACAGACCTGAACTACCGTCATTGGGACCATTACGTTGAGACCATCGCCCATCCCTTCATGGCTGCTGTCAACGACAATGCCATCACCGACGGTATCGACATTATGGAGGGTGAACCCTACGAGTGTCCCTCTGCTCCTTTCGGTGGTATTGAGCAACTTGCATGGAGCCCCGACTCCAAGCAGATTGCTTACTCTTCCCGTAAGCGTACTGGCTTGCATTACGCCATTTCTACCGACGCCGATATCTACCTGTATGATATCGACAGCCACACCACCCGCAATCTCTGCAAGCCTGCCGACTATAAAGAACCAGCCATTAATCCAACCAAATCGATGAAGGACCAGCCCGTCAATCATCAGGATGGTGATATGAACGTAGGCTATGACACTGCACCTTGTTTCTCACCCGACGGCAAGTATGTTGCTTGGCTCAGCATGGCACACAATGGCTATGAGAGCGACCGCAACCGTCTCCTGGTGTATGATTTGGCTACTGGCAAGAAAGAATACGTCAGCGAGAAGCTCGATACCAATGTCGATGCATTCTGCTGGAACTCTGACAACAAGAGTATCTATTTCATTTCCGTATGGCATGGATGTGCCAACATCTACCAGACTAATCTTCGCGGAGAAGTCCATCAGGTTACCGAAGGCCAATACGACTACGGCAGCCTCCAGATGATAGGTAACACCAAGAAGTTGCTTGTTACCCGTCATTCGATGAGCCACCCCGATGACATTTTTGTCATCAACCCCAAGAAGAAGACTGAAATCACACAGATTACAGATGAAAACAAGCATATTTTTGACCAACTTGCAGTCGGAAAGGTTGAACCTCGATGGGTGAAAACCACTGACAACAAAGATATGCTGGTATGGATAATCCTTCCTCCCCACTTCGACCCCAACAAGAAATATCCTACCCTCCTCTTCTGTGAAGGCGGTCCCCAAAGTCCCGTATCACAGTTCTGGAGTTACCGATGGAATATGCAGATTATGGCAGCCAACGGCTATGTCGTCGTAGCCCCCAACCGCCGCGGTCTGCCAGGCTTCGGCAGCAAGTGGAACGAAGATATCAGCGGCGACTGGACCGGCCAGTGCATGAAAGATTACCTCAGCGCCATCGACGATGCCGCCAACAATCTCCCCTATGTTGACAGAGACCGTCTGGGTGCCGTGGGCGCCAGTTTCGGTGGCTTCTCTGTCTATTACCTTGCCGGCCATCATGACAAACGTTTCAAGTGCTTCATCGCTCATGACGGAGCCTTCAACCTTGAGTCCATGTACACCGATACGGAGGAAGCCTGGTTCTCCAACTGGGAATACGACGACGCCTACTGGAACAAGGACCAGACCGAGCGTGCACGCCGCACTTATGCCAACAGTCCCCACAAGGCTGTCGACAATTGGGACACCCCCATCCTCTGCATCCATGGCGAGAAAGACTATCGTATCAATGCCAATCAGGGCTTCGGCGCCTTCAATGCAGCCCGCCTCAAAGGTATTCCTGCAGAACTGCTTCTTTTCCCTGATGAAAACCACTGGGTTCTTAAACCACAGAACGGTGTACTGTGGCAGCGCACCTTTTTCTCATGGCTTGACCGCTGGTTAAAGAAATAAACAACAAAAAGATATAAGCAATGACAACAACACAAAAAACACTGCGCGACTCGGCCGCCATCCGCTGGATGGCCCTGTTGCTCTTGGCTTTGGCCATGTTCTGTGCCTACATCTTTATGGACATCCTTTCGCCCATTAAAGACCTGATGCAGACACAGCGAGGCTGGGACTCTGACGCCTTCGGTACCATGCAGGGCTCGGAGACTTTCCTCAACGTATTTGTCTTCTTCCTGATTTTTGCAGGCATCATCCTCGACAAGATGGGCGTTCGCTTTACAGCCCTCCTCTCTGGAGGCGTGATGCTTTTGGGAGCCATCATCAAGTGGTATGCCATCAGCGACAGCTTTATCGGCAGCGGCCTTGAGACTTGGTTTACCAATAACCTCAACCACATTCCCGTCTTCGAGCAGTTGAACGTATCGCCGTTCTATGAGGGTATGCCCGCATCTGCCAAGCTGGCAGCCTGTGGATTTATGCTCTTCGGCTGCGGAGCCGAGATGGGCGGCATCACCGTATCGCGTGGTATCGTCAAGTGGTTCAAGGGCCGCGAGATGGCATTGGCCATGGGATCTGAGATGGCATTGGCCCGCCTGGGCGTAGCCACCTGCATGATATTCTCGCCCTTCTTCGCCAAGCTCGGCGGAGTCGTTAGCGTATCACGCTCTGTGGCTTTCGGCGTTGTGCTGCTTTGCATCGCCATGATTATGCTCGTTGTCTATTTCTTTATGGACAAGAAACTCGACGCGCAGACCGGCGAAGCCGAAGAGAAAGACGACCCTTTCAAAATCAGCGACTTGGGACAGATACTCACCAGCAGTGGTTTCTGGCTCGTATCATTGCTCTGCGTACTCTACTATTCAGCTATCTTCCCCTTCCAGAAGTACGCTGTAAACATGCTGCAGTGCAACCTCTCATTTACAGAGGTTCCCGCCGACTCCTTCTGGGCATCCTCGTCTGTTACCATCATCCAGTATGTCATCATGCTTGTGGTGGCTGTCACAGCGTTCATGTTCAACTTCCTCAAGAACAAGAGTTTCAAGTACGGTGTGCTCTGCCTGTCCATCGTATCCCTTGTCACCTACTGCTACATGGGCTACATGCGTCAGTCTGCCGAGTCTATCTTTGCCGTGTTCCCACTGCTTGCCGTGGGCATTACCCCCATCCTGGGCAACTATGTAGACCATAAGGGTAAGGCTGCCTCTATGCTCGTTCTGGGTTCACTGCTGCTTATCGCCTGCCACCTTACCTTCGCCTTCATTCTTCCCGAGTTCAAGGGCAACCAGGTAGGCGGAGTCATCGTGGCCTACGTGACCATCCTCGTTCTCGGCGCATCGTTCTCTCTTGTCCCCGCCTCTCTGTGGCCAAGCGTGCCCAAGCTGGTAGACGCCAAGATCATCGGTTCTGCCTACGCCCTTATCTTCTGGATACAGAATATCGGCCTGTGGCTGTTCCCCCTGCTCATCGGCAAGGTCCTCACCATGACCAACAAGGGAGTTACCAATGCTACCGAGCTCAACTACACCGCCCCATTGGTGATGCTGGCTGGCTTGGGTGTTGCCGCGCTCATCATCGGCCTTGTCCTCAAGGTTGTTGACAAGAAGAAGGGACTGCACCTTGAAGAGCCCAACATCAAGTAAACCTCCATATCATCCATGTGCGTCACCGGCCCTGCGCCGATGCCGCACATGGATATATATACCAGAAATACACCTACCCAATTGAACCTGACATTCGTAAACATCATAATAACTAATAATAACAACTAAAAACTTAAAGATTATGTCTGAAGAAAATGTTCTTTCAAACAAGATTGAGATGAAAAAGGTATGGCAGCTGCTCGGCATCATTGCCGTTACCGCCATCATCTGGAACCTCCCAATCACCTGTTTTGGCATTGAGGGCCTTACCGTTATCCAGCAGCGCGTTATAGCCATCTTTGTCTTCGCTACCCTTTCATGGCTGTTCGAGGCCATTCCCTCTTGGGCAACCTCACTGGCCATCATATCGGTAATGTGTCTTACTCTGTCTGACAACTCCATCGCCTGCTTCAAGGGCGAGGGCGAATCCTTTGGCGAGCTTCTCAAGTCCAAGGACATCATGGCCACCTTCGCCAACCCCGTCATCATGCTCTTCCTCGGCGGTTTCATCCTTGCCATCGCAGCCACCAAGTCGGGTCTCGACGTGCTGCTTGCCAAGAACCTTATCCGTCCCTTCGGCAACAAGAGCGAGAACGTGCTGTTGGGCTTCCTACTCATCACAGGCGTCTTCTCGATGTTCGTGTCCAATACAGCTACCGCCGCCATGATGCTCACCTTCCTTACCCCTGTCTTCGCCGCCCTTCCCGCCAACGGAAAGGGACGCATCGCGCTGACGATGAGCATCCCAATCGCCGCCAATATCGGTGGTATGGCCACTCCTATCGGTACACCTCCCAATGCCATCGCCCTGCAGGCCCTCAATGAGCAGCTGCATCTTAACATCAGCTTCGGACAGTGGATGTCATTCATGTTCCCGCTGGTCATCATCATCCTGTTCATCAGCTGGCGCCTTATCCTCAAGTTCTTCCCCTTCACTCAGAAGACCATCGAACTCAAGATTGAGGGTCATGTTTCTCACGGCTGGCGTATGTGGGTGGTATGCATCACCTTCATCGTCACCATCCTCATGTGGCTGCTCGACCGTGTCACTGGTGTCGACGCCAACACTGTAGCCATCATTCCTATGGGTGTATTCGCACTTACAGGAGTCATCAATGGCAAAGACTTGCAGAAGATTGACTGGAGCGTTATCTGGATGGTTGCCGGTGGTTTCGCCCTCGGACTGGGCATGAACGGCACCGGACTTGCCGACCGCGCTATCGAGAGTATACCTTTCGGCGAGTTCTCTCCCATCGCCATATTGCTCATCTCTGGACTTATCTGCTACTTCCTCAGCAACTTTATCAGCAACACTGCCACCGCAGCTCTTCTGGTTCCAATCCTTGCTGTCGTTTGTACAGGTATGGGCGACAAACTGGGCGCCATTGGCGGCACCTCTACCATCATCATCGGTATTGCCCTTGCTGCATCCAGCGCCATGTGTCTCCCCATCTCTACTCCTCCTAACGCTATCGCCTTCTCTACCGGTCTGGTCAAGCAGAACGATATGCTCAAGACAGGTATCACCATGGGTATCATCAGCATCGTTCTCGGCTACACCGTGCTCTACTTCATCGGTAAGGCCGGACTCATCGGATAAATATTATCTACAAAAACTATCAACGGGAAGGGGCGACTCTTCCCGTTTTTTGTTGCCGCGACCCAGCACGATTGCACCAGACATCCGCTCGCACGAAGAGAGTCCATCTCCATTTCTGCGCTGACCATCGACAAAGTATTTGCAGGGTTGGAAATGGAGAAATCGTGGTGCGATTTGTTTGTTTCGCATCGCGAAAAGTGTAATTCGCAGTTTGAAACAAGTAAATCGTAGTTTGGAAACTACTTGAAAGCCATTGCGTTAAACTTTGCCGCGACGGCGCTATTGATGCCACATACCAGAGGCTGACCGCTGATGATTTCCACTATAGGCGGGCATACAGCCCCTCCACCAGCTCCATCCCCCACAGCCACAACCTTATCTCCCCCGATGTCGGGAGAAAAAGCGGTGATAGTTAGGTTTTAACAAAAAAAAAGCGTAATTTTGCACTTTACTAACAGAGGTCGCCCCTACGGGTCTGCGCGTCATGCCCGCTGCGCGAACTATAGTTAAACCGAATATATAAACATACCGCCACGCCCTGTCTGCCGTCTGCGCCCCAGCAAGACAGAGCCGTGCAAGCATATTGAAGACCAGAAATATGATTTCTATAGAAAATCTCGCTGTAGAGTTCAGCGCCCGCCCGCTCTTCCATGACGTGAGTTTTGTCATCAACGACCGCGACCGCATAGCGCTCGTGGGTAAGAACGGCGCCGGCAAATCGACCATGCTCAAGATACTCTGCGGACAGCAGAAGCCCACCTCGGGCACCGTAGCCATCCCCAACGACACCACCATAGGCTATCTGCCCCAGGTGATGAAACTCGCCGACGACACCACCGTCATCGAAGAGGCCCGCAAAGCCTTCATCCACACCACCCGCATGAAGGAGCGCATCGAGCGGCTGCAGCAGGAGATGGCCGACCGCACCGACTATGAGAGCGAGAGCTATGCCCAGTTGGTCGAGAAGTTCACTCTCGAGCACGACCGCTACATGATGCTCGGCGGCGACAACTACGAAGCCACCCTCGAGCGCACCCTCACCGGTTTGGGCTTCCAACGCAGCGACTTCGACCGCCCCACGCGCGAGTTCTCCGGTGGCTGGCGCATGCGCATCGAGCTCGCCAAGATTCTCTTGCAACAGCCCGACGTGCTCTTGCTCGACGAGCCCACCAACCACCTCGACATCGAGAGCATACAGTGGCTTGAGCAGTTTCTCGCCCAGTCTGCCAAAGCCGTGGTGCTGGTGAGCCACGACCGCGCCTTCATCAACAATGTCACCAACCGCACCATCGAGATAACCTGCGGCCACATCGAAGACTACAAGGTCAAATACGACCAGTATGTGGTGCTGCGCGCCGAGCGCCGTGAGCAGCAGCTGCGCGCCTACGAGAACCAGCAGAAAGAGATAGCCGACATCAAGGACTTTGTAGAGCGTTTCCGCTACAAAGCGACCAAAGCCGTGCAGGTGCAGAGCCGCCTCAAGCAGTTGGAAAAGATAGTTCCCATCGAGATTGACGAGGTCGACAATTCAGCCATGCACCTCAAGTTTCCCCCATGTCTGCGCAGCGGCGACTATCCCGTCATCTGCGACGAGGTAGCCAAGACCTACGGTGACCACAACGTCTTCTCGGGCGTGACGCTCACCATCAAGCGGGGCGAGAAGGTGGCCTTTGTGGGCAAGAACGGCGAGGGCAAGTCTACACTCGTCAAGTGTATCATGGGCGAAATCCCCTTCGACGGCACCCTAAAGATAGGCCACAACGTGCAGATAGGCTATTTTGCCCAGAACCAGGCCCAGCTGCTCGACGAAGACATCACCATCTACGACACCATAGACCGCGTAGCCACTGGCGACATGCGCCTGAAGATCAACGACCTCTTGGGTGCATTCATGTTTGGCGGAGAGACCTCTGAGAAGAAGGTCAAGGTGCTCAGCGGCGGCGAGCGCAGCCGTCTGGCCATGATACGTCTGCTCATGGAGCCCGTCAATCTGCTCATCCTCGACGAGCCCACCAACCACCTGGACATGCAGTCCAAGGATGTGCTCAAAGAGGCCATCCGCGCCTTCGACGGCACAGCCATCATCGTGAGCCACGACCGCGAATTCCTCGACGGTCTGGTCACCAAGGTCTATGAGTTCGGCCAAGGCCATGTGCGCGAGCACCTCGGTGGCATCTACGACTATCTGCGTGCCCACAATGCCGACAGCATCCACGAGGCACTGGCTGCACAGCCTGTAGTGACCCAGTCCAAGCCTGTAGAACAGCCCCATAGCCAGCAGAAAATTTCCTATGCCGAGCACAAGGAACAGCAGAAGCGCATACGCAAGGCGCAGAAGTCGGTAGAAGAGTGCGAACGCAAGATTGCCACGATGGAGACGAGGCTCAAGGAACTCGACGCCCTGCTCATGCAGCCTGAGAACGCAGCCGACATGGAACTCGTGACCGAGTATACCACCACCCACCAGGCCCTCGAGCAGGCTAACGAGCAGTGGATGGAACTCTCCGAACAGCTCGAGAGTCTCAAAAACGAATAATCAACAACCAAACAACAATACAATGAAACTGAAACCAATTATTCCGATAGTCCTCATGATATCGGCGCCCATCATGGGCATGGGACAGAACAAGTCGGGACTGGTAATGTCAAACCTTGACAAAACCGTCAAGCCTGCCGATGACTTTTATCAGTTTGCCACTGGTGGATGGCAGAAGAACAATCCTCTCCCTGCCGCCTACAGCCGCTACGGCAGTTTCGACCAGCTGCAGGAGAACAACAGCAAGCGCATCAACACCATCCTCTCCGACCTGGAAAAGAAGAAATATGCCACCGGCACTATCGAGCAGAAACTGTCTGACTTCTACAAGCTGGCTCTCAACGTAGAGCGACGCAATACCGAGGGCACAGCCCCCGTTGCCGCTCTGCTCAACGAGATAGAGAGCGCCTCTACCGTGGCCCAGCTGCGCGAGCTCCAGCTCAAGTATGCCGCCCAGGGCTATGGCGTACAGTATGCCTCATACTTCGGCGCCGACTCCAAGAATGTGAGCATGAACATCATGCACATCTCTCAGAGCGGACTCACTCTGGAGCAGAAAGACTACTATCTCAACAACGACGCTGCCACGGTGGCCATACGCGAGGCTTTCCGCAAGCACATCGCCCGCATGTTCGGGCTCTACGGTTTTGACGACGCCCAGGCCCAGAAGAAGAGCGACGCCGTGTTCCGCCAAGAGACCATCCTAGCCCTTATCTCCAAGAGCGAGACCGAGCTGCGCGACCCCGAGGCCAACTACAACAAGATGACCATGAAGGCGTTTGCCGAGCACTATCCCAACATCCCACTCGAGCAAATGTGCGTGGCAGAGGGCGTAAACAAGGACTACATCCAGACACTCATCGTGGGCCAGCCCGAGTTTATGAAGGGCCTGGACAAGATTGTGGCTCTGCAGACCGCCGACGAAATCAAGGCGCTCATGGAGTGGGACATCATCATGAGCTCGGCATCCTACCTCAGCGACGAGATAAGAGAAGCCAACTTCGACTTCTTCGGCAAGACCATGAGCGGCCGCAAGGAAGACTACCCATTATGGAAACGCGCCACCGCACAAGTCGAGGCACAGATGGGCGAGGCTTTGGGCAAAATCTACACGCAGCGCTACTTCCCCGAGTCGTCAAAGAAGATGATGGAGAAGCTGGTGGCCAACCTGCAGATAGCTTTGGGTCAGCGCATCGACGCCCAGAAGTGGATGGGAAGCGAAACCAAAGCCAACGCACACCGCAAACTGGACAAGTTCTACGTAAAGATAGGCTATCCCAACAAGTGGACAGACTTCAGCGCATTGACAATAGACCCATCAAAGAGCTACTATGACAACGTGATGGCATGTCGCGCCTTCGCCCACGACAAGCATATCGCCGAGAAGGCCGGCAAACCCGTTGACCGCGATGAGTGGTTTATGAACCCACAGACCGTCAACGCCTATTACAACCCAACCACCAATGAGATATGCTTCCCTGCGGGCATCCTGCAGTACCCCTTCTTCGACCCCAAGGCCGACGAAGCATTCAACTATGGTGCCATCGGCGTAGTGATAGGTCATGAGATGACCCACGGGTTTGACGACAAGGGCCGTCTCTACGATGCCGACGGTATGCTCAAGGACTGGTGGACCGCCAAGGATGCCGAGGGTTTCAAGGAGCGTGCCGATATGTATGCCAACTTCTTCAACAACATCAAGGTACTGCCCGACCTCAACGCCAATGGTGAGTTCACGCTGGGCGAAAACCTCGCCGACCACGGTGGTCTGCAACTGGCTTTCACTGCCTACAAGAACGCCACTGCCGAGAAGCCACTCAAGCAGAAGGACGGCTTCACCGCCGACCAGCGCTTCTTCATCGCCTACGCTGGAGTTTGGGGCCAGAACATCACCGAGAAGGAAATACGCAACCGCGTAAAGCGCGATCCGCACTCACTGGGTAAATGGCGCGTCAACGGCGCTCTGCCCCATGTAGATGCGTGGTACGAGGCTTTCGGAGTGAAGGAGGGCGACAAGCTCTATATCCCCAAGGCCAACCGTCTGGACCTCTGGTAACACATCGTAAGACAAGATAAAAGTGGGGGCTGTCAGAAAATACTTTGACAGCCCTACTTGTTTTTCATCGGTTTTTGTTATTTTTGCAACTGTAAAACGCCCCACATTATTGACAAGTAGTAATTCCACAACAGTTATGCCCATATATTTACCCGAAGGTATTCCCGCCATCCAGACCCTGAACCACGAACACGTGGACGGCATCGAAGGATATGGACGCGACTGCGCCCGCCGAGAGGACCGCCTACACATCGTGGTCCTCAACCTCATGCCCAAGAAGGAGGAAACAGAGTGCGACCTGGCGCGTGTGCTGGCCTACTCTTCACACAAGATAGAGTTGAGTTTCATGAAGCTGCGCTCGCATACCTCAAAGAATACAACGGCAGAACATCTGGAACGCTTCTATCGGTATGCCGACGAACTGGCAGATGAGCATTTCGACGGCATGATAGTCACCGGCGCACCGGTAGAGACCATCGCCTATGAAGAGGTAGACTATTGGCGCGAGCTCACGGCCATCATGGACTGGGCCCACAGCCACGTGCGCAGCACGCTCTATCTGTGCTGGGGAGCAATGGCTGCGCTTTACCATTTCTACGGCATCCCCAAGTATCTCTTGCCAGCCAAGAGGTTCGGCGTGTTTACGGTAATGCCAGCCGACCTGCACCATCCCATATTCAGCGGTTTCGACGACACTTTCAGCATGCCCAACAGCCGCCATACCGAGATAAGGCGCCCGGACATCGAGCATACCGAGGGCGTGGACATCCTCGCCGAGTCGGCCGAAGCCGGTCTGTGCATCTGCGCCTCGCGCCAGCATAGAGACTTCTATGTATTGGGCCACTTCGAATATCCCGTGTGGACACTTGGCGACGAGTACCGCCGCGACCTGGGCAAGCGCGATGATGTCAATCTGCCACAGCACTACTACCCCAACGACGACCCCAGCGCCCAGCCCCACTGCAACTGGCGCGCAGCGGCTACGCTCTTTTACAACAACTGGATCAATCATTATGTCTGTCGTCAAGAGGCAGATGAAAACATAAACGTATGAGAAAACTCGAACTGTTGGCTCCCGCCAAGAACCTGGAATGTGGCATCGCAGCCATCGACTGCGGAGCCGATGCCGTGTATATCGGTGCCGCACGCTTCGGCGCCCGCGCTGCAGCCGGCAACTCTGTCGACGACATCGGCCAGCTGTGCCAGTATGCGCATCGCTTTGACGCCAAGGTCTATGTCACGCTCAACACCATCATCTACGACAGCGAGATGGACGACACGCTGGCGCTCGCAGAGCAACTGCGCGAGGCAGGAGTGGACGCCCTGCTGCTGCAAGACATGGGTCTGGTGGGACGGGTGGCTCTGCCTATACACGCCTCGACCCAATGCGACACGCGAACGGCAGAGAAGGCTCTGTGGCTGGAGTCGCTGGGCTTCACCAGAGTAGTGCTGGCTCGCGAGTTGTCGCTCGACGAGATAGCCGAGATACACAAGGCTTCGCCCGAACTGGAGCTCGAGGTCTTTGTCCATGGTGCCCTGTGCGTGAGCTACTCTGGCGTCTGCTACGCCTCGCAATACTGCTTCGGCCGAAGCGCCAACCGCGGCGAGTGTGCCCAGTTCTGCCGACTCAAGTTTGACCTCGTCGACGCCACTGGCAGGGAGATAGAGCACCAACGCCATCTGCTGTCGCTCAAAGACATGTGCCAGATAGATGCCATCGAACAGCTGGCCGACGCCGGTGCCTGTTCGTTCAAGATAGAGGGCCGACTCAAGGACGCCGACTATGTGAAGAATGTTGTATCGGCATACTCGCAGCAGATAGACAGACTGGTAAGCAAGCGTCCCAACGACTATTGCCGCGCCTCGAAGGGTCAGGTGACCTATCACTTCGAGCCCAATCTGCGCAAGACTTTCAATAGAGGTTATACCCATTACTTCCTCAACGGCCGCCAGGCAGATATCGCCAGTTTTGACACCCCCAAGGCCATGGGCGAGTATGTGGGCAAGGTCAAGGAGATACGCGGCAACTCGTTCAACGTGGCGGGCGTGGCTGAGTTTGCCAATGGCGACGGGCTCTGCTTCTTCAACAGCAATCACGAGCTTGAGGGCTTCCGCGTCAACCGCGCCGAGGGTAACCGTCTCTTCCCCCAGCGCATGCCGCAGTCGCTCCGCCCTGGAGCAGCGCTATACCGCAACAACGATGTGGCGTTCTCCAAGCTGCTCGCATCAACTGTGGCTGAGCGCAAGTTGCCTCTGCACATGACCCTATCGACAACGGACGACGGCTTTGCACTCGAAGCGCTTCATGCAAGGGCCACTGTGACCTTTGAACATCAACCGGCGCGGACCAACCAGCATGACAACATCGTAAGACAGCTATCTAAGTTGGGCAACACGCCCTATACGCTGGCCGACGTGAGCATAGCCGAGGGTGCAGAGATGCTCTTCATCCCGTCGAGTCTGCTGGCAGAGTTGCGAAGAATGGTTGTGGCACAACTCGAAGAGGCTCCTGTGGAGCAGACCTCAAGCCAGGACAATCAGCAGATGGTGGCCGACGATGCCATGATGCCCAACGGATGGCAGCGCGAATACATCCAGCACACCTATTTATATAATATAGCCAACCGCGAAGCCCGCGCCTTCTACCAACAGCATCACCGTCATGAGCTGGCTCCTGCCTACGAGCTCTCGCCGACCTCACATCCGCTCATCATGCAGTGCCGTCACTGTCTGCGCTATGCGCTGGGCTACTGTGTGCGTCGCGGCGGTCGCCAACCCGAATGGAAAGAGCCTCTGAGTCTGCGCCTTGCCGACGGAAGAAGTTTCGAGCTCAAGTTTGTCTGTGACGAGTGTCAGATGAATATCTATGCTAAAGAATAGGATAATGATGATGAAAACGAGTAAATACACAGCGCTGCTATTGCTGATGATAACGATGCTGGCGTCGTGCTACCACCGCCCGCACCGTTACGCGAATGTAACCGGGGAAATCACTGGCGTACAGACAGATACCATGTCGTTCTACACACTGCACCATTATACGGTCAACTATAATTTCATCGTACGCTCAAACTCGCTTACGCTCGTTGCGCAGCAACCGGAAGAGGTACTGAGCAACATGCCCACCGACTCATTTACAGTCCGGCACGGCGAACATCTGGTTGTGGCAGACTATCGCACACTGCCACAGGACCCGGCAGACTCTGTATGGATACAGGTGGCAACTGCCTCGCGCCATTTCGGATGGGTACATGAAGGAAAGCTGCTCCGCTCTGTCGTGCCCGATGATCCCATATCCGAGTTCATATCCACTTTCTCTGACACCCACCTCCTTATTTTCCTTATCGTGATATGCGTCATCTCTGCCGCTTATCTCATCAGGAAGCTGAAGCGTATGGATGTACCCATCGTCCACTTCCGCGACATCCATTCCTTCTATCCCACTATGCTCACGCTACTGGTGGCGTCGGCAGCGACGCTCTATGCCAGCATCCAGACATTTGCCCCAGACGTATGGCGGCACTTCTACTTCAACCCGACACTCAACCCGCTGTCGGTGCCACCCATACTGGCGCTATTTCTGCTTCTGGTTTGGGCGATGCTGATTGTAGGTGTCGCAGTGCTGGACGACGTGCGCGGTCAGTTGGCAACGGGCGAAGCCATACTCTATCTGAGTGGACTGGCTGCAGTTTGCGCCATCGACTACATAGTCTTCAGCATCACCTCTTTATATTTTATAGGTTATATTCTGCTCGTCTTGTATTTCATATACGCCATCAGGCAATACCGCACCCATAGCCGCATGACCTATGTCTGTGGAAAATGTGGCGCACTGCTACGCAAAAAAGGCGAATGTCCTCACTGCGGCGCCTTCAACGTATGACGCCATCGCGGCACAATTCCTCATAAATGAGGATTGGGATTGCAGAGGATTATGAGTACCTTTGCAGCCGTTCAAGACAACAATACAAGAGGATGAACTATAACAAGACAATTGTAACAACATGTATTTCGCTGATGCTGGCCGTTGCTGCATCAGCAAGCGAATCGCGCTACGTCACACCGGTAGCCAACGACACATCAAAAGTAGTGAATATCGACGAGGTAGTAGTGGTGTCACAACCTAAAGAGGCATTCTATCTGCGTCAGCAGCCATTGAGCAGTTCGATGTTCGATGCACACGACCTGCAACGTATGTCCATGAACGACTTACGTGACCTCTCTGCCTTTGTCCCCTCGTTTACGATGCCCTCCTACGGTTCGCGCTATACCAGCTCTATCTATATCCGCGGTATCGGTTCACGCATCAACAGTCCGGCTGTGGGCGTCTATGCCGACGGGCTGCCACTGATGAGCAAGAGCGCATACAACTATCACAACTATGAGTTGGCTCGCGCCGATGTCTTGCGTGGTCCACAGGGAACGCTCTACGGCATCAACACTGAGGGCGGACTGATACGTACCTATAGCCTCAGTCCGATGAACTATCAAGGCACGAGAATCAAACTGGGCCTCGGCTCCCACTTCACTCGTCATGCTGAGGTGGCTCACTATGCCAAGCCCAACGAACACATTGCCTGGTCGCTTGCCGGTTTCTATAAGGGTCAGAAAGGTTTCTTTACCAACAACACAACTGGTGAGAGAGCTGATAAAAGCAATGAAGCCGGCGGCAAACTGCGCCTAATCTATCAGCAAGGTAACGGCTTCAGCGTCGACTATATCCTCGACTATCAATACGTCCGCCAGAACGCGTTCCCCTACGGACTCTGGAACGGCGAAACTCAACCCACTGTCGCCAACCGTCAGTCCAACTATCGCCGTAACATGCTCAACACCGGCGTAGTCATCTCCAAGCGTTGGGAAAACACCACCTTCAGTTCTACCACCAGCTTCCAATATCTCAAGGACTACATGCTGATGGATATCGACTATATGGCTGCCGACTTCATGCAAATGGAAGAACGCCAACACCAAAACTCGATTACGCACGAGATGGTTGTCAAGGGGCAGATGGGCTTGAAGGAGGCGGAGACCAACCGTGCGTGGCGGTGGACGACAGGTACGTTTACCTCATACCAATGGAACAAGACCGAAGCGCCAGTTGCGTTCTTTGGAGATATGGATAACATGCTGGGAACCACCATCCAAACCGCCATGTATAAAGCTATAGTACAGACAATGGCGGCACGCTTCGAGGCAACTGGCATGGCTCCCGACAGAGCCAAGCAGATGGCTGAGCAGATGATAGAACAGCGCGGCGGAATAACAGTTACCACCGATTTGGGCGTCATCCCAGGCACGTTCCGACTCCCTACATTCAACCAAGGGGTATTCCACGAATCAAACATCGACCTCACGCGCCGTCTGACACTGACTTTGGGACTCCGCTATAATTACTCCAAGGTAAGACTCGACTATGACACGCGGGCGGAGATGAACTGCAACGTCATGATGATGGGCAGCGCAGCTTCGAGCCACCTCTTATCCAAACTCAGCAACAGTTACCACAATGATTTCCACCAACTTCTACCCAAATTAGGATTGAGCTACAAGTTTGGCGATAACGGTTCCAACCTCTATGGTGCCATCAGCAAAGGTTATCGTGCCGGTGGCTACAATTATCAGATGTTTTCAGACATTCTACAGACCGAACTCAGCAACAACTCCAGCCAGCGTGGCGACTACGAGATACCCCATACCGAAGAGGACTACAAGGATATCGAGAAAACCATAGCCTACGCCCCCGAAACGACATGGAACTACGAACTGGGAGCCCACATCAATCTGCCCGGGAATAAGATCCAGATGGATATGGCCGTCTATCTCACCACCGTGAACAACCTGCAGTTGTCGGTGATGGCCGGAAACTACGGTTTCGGCCGAATGATGGTCAACGCAGGCCGTAGCCGCAGTCTGGGTGGAGAACTTTCTCTGCGAGGAAGTCATCTTGACAATCACCTCACATGGACAGCCAGTTACGCCTTTACCCAATCGACATTCAGAGACTATCGCGACGCCGCAACTACAGGCAACACCACCACCCAGATAGACTACCGCCATCACCACGTGCCCTTCATCCCTCGCCACACATTGGGTTCGACAATAGATTACCGCATCGACACGCGCAACCCACGTATACATGCCCTGGTTATCGGTGCCAATATGGCCGCCCAAGGCAGCATCTATTGGAACGAGGCCAACACCTTGAGCCAGCCATTCTACGCTACACTTGGCGCCCATTGCGACGCATTGTGCGGCAATGTCGTTGTAAGTCTGTGGGGGCGCAACATCACCAATTCCCGCCCCAACACCTTCGTCGTGGAAAGCAGTGCAACCGGCAGACAACTTGTCTTCGCCCAACAAGCCAACCCGTTCCACATGGGCATTGATGTCAAGTTGAATTTCTAACCCGCGATGAGAGATATAGACAAGCAGATATTCGGCCTTGCCATTCCGGCTGTGGTGACCAACATCACCGTACCCCTGCTGGGCATGGCCGACCTTGCCATCGTGGGACACATGGGCAACGCTGTCTATATCGGAGCCGTGGCAGTAGGTTCGATGATGTTCAACGTCATCTACTGGATATTCGGATTTCTACGCATGGGTACCAGCGGGCTCACTGCGCAGGCATTGGGCGCAAACGACCACCGGCAGGTACGCCATCTGCTACGCCAGTCCATCACCGCCGCACTCATCATAGCCACGCTAATGATAGTCTGCCAGCGGGCAATCTTCCATGCCACAACCCTCATCATGCAGCCCGACGACACGGTGAGCGCGACCGTCGACACCTACTTTTCTATATGCGTATGGGGAGCCCCAGCCGTGATGGGACTCTACAGCCTTACCGGATGGTTCATCGGCATGCAGAACACGCGCATCCCCATGTATGTCTCCATCGCGCAAAACATCACCAACCTACTCGTTTCCATCATCTTGGTCTTCGGATTCGGACTCCGTATCGAGGGAGTGGCCTTGGGCACGATGATAGCCCAATGGACAGGCTTCGGCATGGCGCTGATGTGGCTCAAGAGGAGCCTCGCCAAGGTGGAAGTCTGCGACAGCGACAAGCTAGGCATGAAGTGGCACCACGGGATGCTCCGCTTCTTTGCAGTGAACCGCGACATATTCCTGCGCACGCTCTTTCTGGTGATGGTCAACCTGTTTTTCACCTCCTTCGGTTCCCGCCAAGGCACCCTGATGCTCTCTGCCAACACCCTGCTGCTCACCCTGTTTACCCTGACCTCCTTCTTCCTCGACGGGCTGGCCTATGCCGCCGAAGCCTTGGGCGGCAAATACTGCGGAGCCGCCGACCGCAAGGCTTTCAGTACTTTGACACGCCGTCTGTTTCTCTGGGGCATCATTGTCGCCATTGTGTTCACCCTCGTCTTCGCCTTCGGCGGAAATCCATTGCTCCACCTACTTACCTCCGAGCACGCTGTCATCAGCACAGCCCTACCCTATCTGCCCTGGGCTGTGGCCATACCCATCGCCGGTGTAACCGCTTTTCTGCTCGACGGACTGTTCATCGGGCTCACCGCCACGCGCCCCATGCTGTGGTCCACTGCACTGGCGGCAATAGTGTTCTTCACGCTCTATTTTACCCTCGCCCCCACACTCCACAACCACGCTCTATGGCTGGCGCTGATAGCCTATCTGGCCATGCGCGGCATAGTAGAAATGCTGATGTTGCGCTTTTCTCCATCTGTTTTCAAGTCATTTATGCAGTGAGATAGAAAATTATAGGTTTTTGCTTGGTTGCGCGCGATAAAACCATTAATTTTGCAAAGTATTACTATAGCATAAACAGACATGAAGAAAACATTATTCTTAATCCTCTCGATTGCGTTTGCCATCACCGCAGGCGCACAGGAGAAAATGGCCGTGTGCAAACACAGTTCACAGAATAAGAATCTTGCCAATTACCACCTATACGACCGCAGCAAGATTGACCGTGTTGATCTCGGCACCTACGGCAAGGTACGTATATTTACCGGAGACGACGAGCACATCTATGATAAAGCCAACATTGACAGCATTGTCTTTACACGTCCCGCCAACTATGAGGACATCGGCTACCCTGCTTTCCAGAAATTCTTTATCAATGAGGACTTCTCCAACTCTTTGGGCGTATTCGAGGTTTCCACGCCCAAAGGTATATCATGGGACTACAGCACGCAGTACAAGTGCGCATTAGCCTCAGGATTCAAGGATAACAAGACCACACCCTCGGAGACATATCTCTATTCATCCGAGTTTGATTTCACCAACACTACTGAGGCTTCCCTGGAGTTCAGCTACAAGATGAACTACGCCGGTTCGACCGTCAAGGTGCTCATCACCGACTGCTTTACCGGCGACGCCGCCACGACAGAGTGGACCACGCTCAAGGATGACATCGAAAACCCGATGACATTCAACAAGACCATCACTGTAAACTGCGACATTCCCTCGCGCTTCCTCGGCGAGAGCAATGTTACCATCGCCTTCTACCACTCATGCGGCAACAGTTCGTCGACATGGGAGCTGATGAAGGTGAAGCTCCAGGAGATTACCTCTACCGGCGGTGGAAGCACTGGCGGAGGTGGTGGAGGTGAAGAAAAGCCCGGCACCGAAGACCCTAACAACAAGAACCGCAACAATGTGTCCAAGTCTGCCAACAAGGAGGTATGGCGATTGGAGTTCCCCAAAATCAAGGGCGACGACATGAACCTCGTGATTACTCACAGCACCGCAGCCTACGGCATCACCTACTCTCTGGAATGGGATTGCAACAAGCGAGCCAACCGCTGGACCTGCTACCAGATGCACAAGGACAACAGCAAGAAGATCGTGAAGCGAAGTGAGGATTTCCGCGAAGACCCCAACATACCTTCCAGATACCAATCTACCCTCGGCGACTATAAGGGAAGCGGTTACAGCCGCGGCCACCTCTGTCCGTCGTCAGACAGACTATGTTCGCGCGAGCAGAACAGCCAGACGTTCTATCTCTCCAATATGCAGCCACAGATACAGGGACACAATGGTGGAGTATGGAACACATTGGAGGTGCGCCTGCGTGACAAGTGGAACACAGACAAAATGCGCGACACGCTCTATGTAGTCAAGGCTGCCACCATAGACGACCAGAACATCATGACGCATACCTCCAGCGGACTGATTGTGCCCAAATACTTCTATATAGCCATCCTGAGTGTCAAGAATGGCGTCTACTGCGCATTGGGCATCTGGTCCCCCCACGCTACAGGAAGCAAGACCGAATATATCTCCATCGACGAACTCGAGAAGCGCACTGGCATCGACTTCTTCTGCAACCTGCCCGACGACATCGAAGCCAAGGTGGAGGCCGAATGGGACCCAGCATATTGGGGCAGGCCTTAAAGACAAACAATTGAATATGAACAATTTTTCAAATATCATCGCTAAGGCTCTCCACATCGGAGAGCCTTACGTGCTTAATACCCTCGCGCTCATTGACGAGGGCGCCACGATTCCATTCATAAGCCGCTATCGCAAGGAGAAGACGGGCGGAATGAACGAGGTGCAGATTGGACAAATCGACGAACTGTATAGCCGACTGAAGGAACTCGCCAAGCGCAAGGAGACCATCGGGCGCACCATCACCGAGGCTGGCGCAATGACGCCTGAACTGCAGCGGCGCATAGACGACTGCTGGGACGCCACCCTGCTGGAAGACATATATCTGCCCTATCGTCCCAAGCGGCGCACAAGGGCACAGATAGCCCGCGAGAAGGGACTGGAGCCGCTGGCCAACATCATCATGATGCAGCGCGAGCGCAACATAGAGGGCATCGCCGCCCGCTGGAAGTCCAAGGGCATCAGCGTAGAGGAAGCACTGGCTGGAGCCAAGGACATCATAGCCGAAATCATAAGCGAGGACGAGGGCACGCGCAATACGGTGCGTGGAGAGTTCAGACGCTTTGCCACCATTACATCCAAAGTCAACAAGGCGCAGAAAGACCAAGATGAGGCTGCCAAGTTCAGCGACTACTTCGACTTCAGCGAGCCGCTCAGTCGGTGTTCGTCCCACAGGCTTCTCGCCATACGAAGGGGCGAAGACAAGGGCGTGCTGCGTGTGAGCATCGACATAGACCGCGCCCAGTGTGCCGACAGACTCAAGCGTCACTACGTCAGAGGCCAAGGAGAATGTCAGCGACTGATGGGTGAGGCTGTGGACGACGCCCTCAAGCGACTTCTGGCGCCGTCGATAGAGACCGAATATGCCCACAGCAGCAAGGACAAGGCCGACGAAGAGGCCATAGCCGTGTTTGCCGAAGGGCTGCGCCAGCTGTTGCTCGCTGCGCCATTGGGGCAGAAGCGCGTGCTGGCCATAGACCCGGGGTTTGCCAATGGATGCAAGACCGTATGTCTCGACGAGCTGGGCACGCTGTTGCACCACGAGATAATCTACCCGCACCCGCCACAGCGCAAGAGTGCGCTGGCTGCCGCGGCATTGCAACACATGGCAGACAAATACAAGATTGAAGCCATCGCCATTGGCAACGGCACGGCAAGCAGGGAGACTACCGAATGGCTGCGTTCAATCGGCAGTCTCAGCGACATCCCCTACTACGTGGTGAGCGAAGATGGGGCGTCAATATATTCAGCTTCAAAGATAGCGCGCGAGGAGTTCCCCGACGAGGATGTCACAGTGCGAGGCGCCGTGTCGATAGGCAGAAGGCTCATGGACCCGTTGTCCGAGCTGGTCAAGATAGACCCGAAGAGTATCGGCGTGGGTCAGTACCAGCACGATGTAGACCAGACCAAACTCAAGCATGCTCTCGACAACACAGTGATGAGTTGCGTCAACCACGTTGGCGTCAATGTCAATACTGCAAGTGCCTATCTGCTCAGCTATGTGAGTGGCTTGGGCATGTCGCTCGCTCAGAATATCGTAGCATATCGCAGCGAGCATGGAGCATTCACAAGCCGCAGCCAATTGAAGAAGGTACCGCGCCTGGGACCGGTTGCCTATCAGCAATGTGCCGGTTTCCTACGCATCAACGGCGCCAAGAATCCGCTCGACAATAGCGCGGTGCATCCCGAGAGCTATCACATCGTGGAGCAGATGGCGAAAGACCTCAAATGCAGCATTGCCGAACTGATTAAGAACAAGGAGATACAGAAGCAGATAAAGCCTGAGCGCTATGTGAGCGACACGGTGGGACTGCCCACGCTGAACGACATTCTGGCAGAGCTCGAGAAGCCGGGAAGAGACCCACGTATGGCGTTGGAGACCTTTGAGTTTGATGCTTCGATTAAGTCGATAGACGACTTGCAGGAAGGGATGATACTGCCGGGAATAGTGACCAACGTCACCCAGTTTGGCGCCTTCGTCGACATTGGCATCCATCAGGATGGGCTCGTCCACATCTCCCAACTGGCCAACAAGTTTGTCTCTGACCCGAACACAGTGGTAAAGTTGCAACAGCACGTCACGGTCAAGGTGATAGGCATAGACCACCAGCGCCACCGCATCTCGCTGTCTATGCGCGAGGTCTAAGAGTCCGCAGGTCCGTTCTGCCTCACGGCCCGGCACTCCTGTCACTCCCCATCAGCCCGCCGACATAGCCATCAGCGACCACAGCGCACCCATCCATACAGACACGCAAACAGAGGAATAAGGCACCGAACCTGAAGGTAAAGTCAACAATACGGGTCAGTTGCCATAACACAATCAAGGGCTGGATTCGGCACAAACGAATCCAGCCCTTAACGCATCTCATCCCGTCCATCCCCCCCTCACATTGCCCTAACG